>JANMIM010000117.1:0-4450 GCA_031375795.1 Bacteroidota bacterium | reverse complement strand
TGACTGGATTCGAACCAGCGACCTCGTCGTCCCGAACGACGCGCGCTACCGGGCTGCGCCATACCCCGAGTATGGCGCCAAATTTATGATTTTTTCGAAAATCCGTAAATTTTTCAGGCCAAAAAACGACCTTCAGGTGCCGCAATCGCTGTTTAGGGGATTTCGGCCATGGCTACCATCAAACCCTCCAAAAATTCCTTGGCTTGGGCATTGGTGCATGTATAATTGTTGGCCATCATCGCAAAACAAAGTCGCTTGCCAGACATGGTCTCCACGTAACCGGCATAGGTGCGCACCCGGCTGATGTACCCGCTCTTGGCCCAGACTTTTAATTCGGCCGCCGTCCCCTTGCACATTCCCTTGAGCGAACCCGGGCAGGTCGCGTCCCCGGCGATGGGCAACGACTTGAAAAAATCGGCAAACCAAGGCTCCTTGACATCCATGCGCAGCATGGATGCCAGCTGATTGGGGGTGATGCCGTTGTAGCGACTCAGGCCGCTGCCATCGTTCATGTGCAAGCCGGTGGTGGCGATCCCCTTGCTCATCCAGTAGTCGGTGATCACCTTGGTGCCCCCCTCGGTGGACCCGTCGTTGGCCTTGATGGAGCCGATGATTTTTACGAGGTGCTCGGCGTAGAGATTGATGCTCTTCTTGTTGAGCCAATAGATCACGTCCTTGAGCGGCGGGGACTGATGCGTGTACAGCACGGTGCGTGCTGTCGGCGCCGCCTTGCCTTCCATCGCCATGTGCCTCACCGTCGTGGGCTTGCCCACGACAGCGACCGAGTCTGCCAGCAAGGCATTGTACAAGCTTTGCGCCGTGAACAATGCCGGATCAGGGATCGATCCCTTGATCGAAAACGTGTCCCCCATAGGCACGGTGCCCCGCAAATTGCGCGTAAATGTATAGGGAGCCCCGTACACAAAGCCGTTGTCGCCCGAGCTGCTGCTCCCCGTGCGCATTTCATTCACAAACTTGATGTCGGGCATCGGCGGGTCGGTGCCGATGAATTCCGCCTTGGAGCCGACGCTCTTGCCCGGCATGAAATAGACGGTGTAACTGTTTTCATTGAAACTCAAGCCACAAGCCCCAGCGCCATAGTAGTTGCCGATGTCGCTCCACACCCAGTTGGCGGGCACGAGGGCATCCTCAAAGAGGCTCGCGTCACCGATGATGTTGCCCTCGATGCGGCGCACTCCCTTTTCCTTGAGCTTCAGCACCCAGATCGCGAGCAGGCTTTTCATGTCGGTGCCCCATTCGAAACGGTCGGAACCCAAGGTCGGGTCGCCGCCACCGTGCAAGATCACATTCCCATGCAGGACCCCATCGGTGATCGTGCCATCGTGCTCCAGCAAGGTCTTGAACTTGTAGTCGGGGCCCAGGATGCCAAAGGCCGCCGCAGAGGTCACCGTTTTCATCGTGCTCGCTGGCAGCAGGGTTTCGTCCAGGCGCTCCTTTTCCAACACCGCGCCCGTCTCGATGTCATACAGCACAAATCCAAACTGCCCATTGCGCATGCCTGGCGATTGCAAGGCCTTGTTGAGCTGCGCGCGCACCCCCTTGGTGTCCAATTTCGCTGTTGCAGTCTGGGCTTGAGTGCCGATTGCACACAGTAAAAAACAGGTCGCCAACAAGTAGGATCGCATGGAGCAAGGATTTTTCAATTGCATCTGAGCAAATATACGGGCAAGCCCGCCCAAGGTATACACATGCACCCAACCTTCTCGTCGAGGTGTACAGTCCTAAGTGCGCATTGGGTCCTGCGGCACCTGATTATTGCTTCAAGACGCGTCCAAAGGAGATGCGGCCTCCCGCGTGATGCACGCGCATCACGTAGATCCCCTTGGAGTAGGGCGTGAGATCGATCGCGTGGGTCCGCGTACCCGCAGACATGGGCACATCGCCCAGTTTGCGGCCTTGCAGATCCCAAACCTCTATCGCAACCACACGCCCGCTCTCAGGACTGTGGTCGTCCATGTACAATTGCCCCTTGGTGGGAATCGGGTAGAATCGCACGTTTTTCTCCAAGTCGATCCACGAGGATTCGTTGTCTCCGCTCAGAATGCTGTCGAGCACGAGAAACTGTCCCATCATGCCCCCGTCCTCGTGAAAGAGGTTGTGGCAATGGTACATATAAGGTGTATGGGCGTCGGCAAAGTCGTCAAACTTGGTCACAAAGCTTATCGTGTCGCCTGGTTGCGTCAGCAGCACATCCTTGCGGCCACGCAGGTGCCCGGGCACTGGCCCGCCATTGAAGGCGATCACGTGAAACTGCACATCGTGGATGTGCAGGGGGTGCGCCACATCGGTGAGATTTTGCAATTCCCAGACCTCGATGTCGCCCAGGCGCATCGTGTCGTTCACGTACGCATGTTCGTAGGTGAGGCCATTGATGTAAAATGGGAAGCCGACCGAATCCACCGTGAAGACCTTGGTCCTCACACGGGCTGCATTTTGTGGATCGGGGATGTCATAGGTGCCCAGATTGGGCAGCAGGGTCGTCACTGGATTGGCGGTGGGCGGGACGACGCGAAACTCGCAGACCTTAAAATCGTCGCCGTCGAGGTGGTTGCCGGGGCCGCCACCGGGGCCGCTGGGGCCACCCGAAATGCCCTGGCCCATTTCGGAGGAAAAGGAGATCAGCGGTAGGCTGGCGGATATGCCGGTGAAGTTGATCACGATTTCGACGCGCTCCCCTGGCGACAACAAGATACGGGTGACCGGCAGCGGCTGCTCCAACAAGCCGCCATCGCCAGCGATCATGTAGGAAATGTTTTGGGGGAAACCCAAGTTGTAGACGCGCTGGTTGGAGGCGTTCAGGAACCTGAAGCGCACCATCTGCGCAGGCACGTTCAGGTAGGGATTCAGGGTACCGTTGACCATCATGGTGTCGCTGATGGCCTCGTAAATGAGCTGGTTGCTGAGGCTGTCGAAGGATTTGTCTTGGATGATCATCGGGAAATCATCGACGCCATAGGTATGGGGCAGGCCCAGCGACTCCTCCAGCGAGTCATGGACGATGATCATGCCCGCCGCGCCGTAGTAGACCTGCTCGGCGGTGTGCATGTGCAGGTGGGGATGGTACCAATAGGTGCTGGCCTCGTCCATGATCGTGAAGCTCGGCGTCCAAGTCGTGCCCGGGGCGATCGGCGTATGGGGACCCCCGTCGTCTGCGGCAGGCACATGCAGGCCATGCCAGTGCATGGTGGTCGTGTCGGCCAGCGCATTCGCTACGTTCATTTGCACCACGTCCCCTTTGCGAAACATGAGCGTCGGGGCCAGGTAGCCTTGGTTGATGCCATAGGTTTTGGTTTTGGCACCTTGCAAAAACTGTGTGCTGTCTGCCGCCAAGGTCAGCGTAGGCGATGTGCTGCTGAGCAGCGGCGGTATCGCAAGCGGATTGGGCAACTGGGCAACTGCACCACCAAAAAGCAGCAAGGCTAGGGCGGTTGTCAAGACGTTTCTCATATAGGATAGCACGAGCGGCAATTGATCCAACCCACTCATGCTCAAAAATCGTCCAGCTTTTTCAGAAGACAAAATGATTTTTTTCGCAAGATCCCCCCCAAAGCAGTGATGCTCATCCTCTGTAAACGGCGATGGGGTCGGTCTCCCATCCCTTGTCATTGGATGGCGGCGAGATTTGCCACAAAAAAAGATCCCTGCCAGCTCCGGGGAGAAGCTCAGCAGGGATACATCAAAGCGTTGCAATTATTCTTCTAAACCTTATGCGGCCACGTTGCTGCGGACTTCTGACTGCCGCGCAGGAATCGACTGGCTCGGAACCTCCTCTTCGTAGGGAGAGTCTTCATTCGTGAATTTTCTCATTGCGCCAAAGATGGGATCCCAACCGCCCAAAGCCGTGACGATGGGGTAAATCGCCAAGACACCCAACAGCGCGATCCAATTGGTAAACAGGGTGCCAAAAATGGCGGCCCAGAACATTCCGACCAAAAGGCGGATGATACATTCTCCTATGCTGATATTCGCTTTCATCTTTATTCTTTTTTAGAGTGAACCAATCGAAGTAGACAATTCAAAGTTGCGGCGCTCGGCTGCCAGGAACGATGATGTGGGTCAGTCAAAAAAATGATTGTGGTCAGCCAGCACTTACCTCCTATCTTTGAGGATCGCCCCCTCGATGTCAAACGCTATGCGCAAGATTCAATCGCTCCTCTTATTGTTGCTGGCCTTGGTGCTGGTCGCCGGCTGCAAACCCGCACGCAGCAGTGCGGCCACCCAATTTTACCAATCGCTTCCCACCGATCAGAAGGCGCTCGTCGACGGCTGGAAAGACGATGTGCGCGGCTGCAAAAAATTTCGGGACGCTGAGCGTGCCAGCGTGTTGCTGCATGCCATCCAAGACGCCAAGCTCTCCCAAGACGATGCCATCGCCGTGCTAGGCACCCCCGATGTGCTTTACATGCGGCCAGAGGCCACCTATGTCGGC
>JANMIM010000114.1:0-2423 GCA_031375795.1 Bacteroidota bacterium | reverse complement strand
CGATTCCGTAATCATACCCCTTAGATGTCGCCGCGTCCCCAAAGGTTGCAGCAGCCGCAAAAAAAAATCGAATTTCCGCAATGCGCCTTCCCTGCGATGCCGTCACAGCTGCGCCTGCGGCCAGCAGCCCTCGGCCCTGCGGCCCGCGGCCTCTGGCCGCAGGGCTATCCTGCACGAGCCTCCGGCGAAAGAGCCCACTTTGGAAGGATAATCATCAACACTTGACGATATCAATGCTCGCCCCCCCACGCGCGTTGGCGCCGACCGCAACTTTCATCCGAATGCCCTGCCCAATTTGCCCCCACGATTGATTCCTTTGGGAATCCTGTTTATATTCGCTGTATGAAGACCTTGAAAGCATCTTTTTGGATTTTGTTGCTGGCCCTTGTGGTCGCCGGCTGCGGTGGCGTGGAGAAGATCATGCCGCGCCAGGACGGTACTTGGGATGTCACAACGACCTACCGCACCTTCGTGGCCAGCACCCTCGATTCCAGCTGGACCGACCCTGTCATCACCTTTACCTTTGACAAGGCAGGTACCTTTACATACAAGGACAGCAACGGCACCCACACCGATACCTGGACCGTGAACCCCGACGGCAACATCGTGATCTTGTGCGAAGCCACTGTGGGGTCTCTCCTTTGTGTCGACTATTTGGTCGAGGAATCTGCCAAAGACTCCCAAAAATGGCTCGGCAAGATTGTCGGGGCGGTCAATGGCAGCTATACGGAAATAGAATTGAACCTCAAGCGCAAGTAGATCCACTGGTCCACCAAGGCCACCTCGTGGAGGTTGGCTGGAATGGAATGGCGACTTGACCTGCTTTAGCGCAGGGCGATCCCTCGAGCAGGCGGAAATCGCTGTGCATGCAACCCGATTTCGGTTTTGTGTATCTTGTAAATAGGATTTCATTTCACCTTCACCTCATCATTCAATTGGATCATGCATCATTCTCGCAATCTCCTTCTATCATTTGCCTTGCTCGCCCTGGTCACCTTTGGATGCAGCAAGGTGGAAAACATCTTGCCCAAAAATGACGGCCTCTGGCGCACGGTCAGCAGCAGCATTGAAGTCAACTACGGCGGACTGAAATTCAACACCCTCGTACCGACAGCCGACCTCGGGAAGATCTATTTTGACGAGGACGGCACGGGTTACAATGAAAACGCATCGGGCGCCAAGACAGGGACATTTACCTGGGCGACGACGGGTGATGCGTCCATCACCATCACCGACGATTCCACCAAACTCCCGATCGTCTGGTCCATCTTGGAAAGCAAGCGCAATGATCAAACTTGGTCCACTTCTGCATCGGTTTCCGACCCACTCTTGGGGACTGTAAGCACCGTCGTGACCAATGTGATGGAGCGCGTGGAGTAGGGCCGCATGTCTTGTTTTTCTCGGATCAAAATCGCATATTTCATTCATTATCTACGCACGACAACTACGATATACGAATGGAGAAGATTGTGATTCAGCACCAAATGAACAAGAAGCAATACTTGAGCGCAGCTTTTGTGCTCCTGTATCGTCGCCCGGGGATTTGGTTGATTACCGTTTTTGGGATATTGGTCATCGGGTGGGGAATCTGGAATCTAGTCTCAGGCAATTCAACAACTGGTTTTGGCGCTGAATTTGACCTGATTTACGGGTGCTTGATTCTCTTGCTCCTTCCTTTGGCGGGGGCGGTGCGTTCGCTGCGCATGTATAGCTCCTCCAAGCGCTTGAGCGAATTGCGTCAATTTGAATTCTCCACGGGCGGATTCAAAGTCAGCAGCCCCTCGGCCGCGATCGAATACCAGTGGGATGGCGTCCACAAGATAGAGGAAATGCGCAATTGGTTGCTGATTTTTGTGAGTCGTCTGGAGGTGTACCATATTCCAAAATCAGCCTTTTCCGCCGAACAGCTCTCCGGCGTGCAGGAGATGACCACACAATCACCCAAGCTCAAGACCAATTGGAAGGTAAGCGCTGAATACCAAGAATTGATCGATCAGAACGAGAAGTAATATTTTTCTTCACCCATATATTCTGCAAAATCATGGTAAAAAAGACAATCATTTGCTTGCTATTCTTGCCCCTCGTTTTGTGCATTGGTTGCTCCCGAAAGGAGACCTTTGGAGGCCTTGCCCGCAAGTGGCATGAGACACGCATTCTTGAAAGTGCATTTGTGAATGATTCCCTTGTCGGCAGTTCGTTCATTGATCGATATACAAAATGGAATTTGCACAACGATGGTACCGGAGGCCACGAGGTCTGGAAACAAAATTTCAAGGAAATACGGTGGTCCACCAACGCCGACGTGGATTCGCTCTTTGTGACAGAGTTCATTGAGAGCACCAATCCCAGTTTTGAAGCCTCAATCGATTGGATCGACGACGACGAGATTTTGCTCACCTACCGCCTTTCTGGCGGTCCAGACT
>JANMIM010000108.1:0-3741 GCA_031375795.1 Bacteroidota bacterium | reverse complement strand
CATCGTCCGGCGCACGTCCAGAATCGAAGGTGCCGGACGGGTGACGGACCTCATGCCCAAAAAATTTTCGTTTGCCCCCCAAAAGTGCCCTAAATTCGCCTCGATCGGCTATCGGCCAACATTTTTGGGGCGAAATTGGATTTACGTCCACCAGAAAAATGCTCGCGAAACGAAAAATGGATCGCGGTAGCTAAGCGATCTTGGATTGGATGGAATCTTCTTTTTCCGAACCGAATACTACTTGATTGATTACCAAGCCAATTATTTATTCTACCATCACAACCAAGCATCAACCATCCGCCACATGCCTCGTATAATATCAACATCGGCAAAGCCATCAATTGCTCGGTCGATTTTCGCGTCATGCGTCACAATACTGATCCCCCCCCGCGCCTAAACGGCTAGACTGAACAAACTTTCAGCCACGTTTTCCCTCATTTCACTCACCTGCCTGCGCGCAGGTAAGCCCATATTTTTCACGCTTTTCATTCCTTACTTAAATCCAAAAAAATGGATCCAAAACTACTATTGCCTTTCTGGTGGGTATTGCCCATCGTGGCAAGCTTGCTTTTTTACAAAACCGTGCTGCGGTTCTTTTTCGGGATGGTGATCGTGCCCGAAAACAAGATCGGATTGGTCACCAAGAAATTTGTGCTGATCGGCAAGCACAAGGAAATGCCAGATGGACGCATCATCGCGTCCAATGGCGAAGCGGGTTTTCAAGCCAAGACCCTCGCGCCAGGCATCTATTTCTGGAAATGGATCTGGCAATTTGAAATCCAAATGGAGGAATTTACCGTCATCCCCGAAGGCAAGATCGGCTTGGTCTTGTCCAGGGACGGTGCCGAGATTCCGACAGGTGGCATCCTGGCCCGCAAGGTGGACTGCGACAACTTTCAGGACGCGGAGCATTTCCTTGCCAATGGTGGCCAACGCGGACGCCAAACGACCTACATCACTGCGGGCTCCTACCGCGTGAACACCTTGCTGTTTCACGTCACGATCGCCGACATGGTGCGCATCCAGGAGAGCATGATCGGCATCATCACCACCCTCGATGGGCAGCCCATCGACGATGGCCAAATTGCGGGCAGGATGATCGATGGACACAACAATTTCCAAGACTTTGACCAGTTCTTGGAGCATGGCGGCAACCGTGGTTTGCAGCCGCAGGTGATCCTATCTGGCTCCTACAACCTCAATCCATGGGCGGTGCAGGTCGAGGAATGCAGGATGACGGAAATTCCGATCGGCTATGTCGGCGTCGTGATCTCCTTTGTCGGGCAGGATGGACTCGACCTCACGGGTGTGGACTTCAAGCACGGAAACATTGTGGAGAAGGGCTACAAAGGCGTGTGGGCCGAGCCCATGGGCCCCGGCAAGTATGCCGTGAACAAGTACACGATGCGCGTGGAGCTCGTGCCCACCACCAACCTCGTGCTCAACTGGGCCACTGCACGCTCAGAGGCCCACAACCTCGACAAGAACTTGAGTACTATCACAGTGCGCTCACGTGACGGATTCCCCTTCAACCTCGACGTGTCGCAGATCATCCACGTACCCAACATCGAGGCACCCAAGGTGATCGCAAGGTTTGGCAACATGACCAACCTCGTGTCACAAGTCCTCGAGCCCACGATCGGCAACTACTTCCGCAACTCAGCCCAGGAGGCCGACGTGATCGCCTTCCTCACGACCCGCAAGGAACGTCAGGAGTCGGCCAAGATGCACATCAAGCGCGTGCTCGACGAATACAACGTGAACGCGGTCGACACCCTGATCGGGGACATCGTGCCACCCGACAGCTTGATGAAGACCCTCACCGACCGCAAGATCGCCGAGGAACAAAAGGTGACCTATGAGACGCAACGCGAGGCCCAGGAGACGCGCCAAGGCATGGAAAAGGAAACGGCCATCGCCGACATGCAACGGCAGATCGTCTCGGCGCAGCAAAGCGTGGAGATTGCCGAGCGCACCGCCAATGCCGCCGTGAAAAAATCTGAAGGCGATGCCGCGAGCGTGCGGTTGGCAGTGAGCGCCGAGTCCGAGGCGACGAAGTTGCGTGCCCACGCAGAGGCTGAGGCCCTGCTGGCAAAGGCCAAAGCCGAGTCGGAGTCTGTGAAACTGCGGGCCGACGCCCACGCACAGGAGATTTCCAAGACCGGCGATGCCGAGGCCAGCAAGATCCTCGCGATCGGTAAGAGCACTGCCGAGGCCTATGAACTCGCCGTGAGTGCATTGGGCAGTGAGAACTTCACGCGCTTCAAGATCACCGAGGAATTGGCCAAGGGTCGAATCAAGCTGATGCCAGAGGTCCTGATCGGCGGCGGTGGTGGCAATGGCCAGGGCAACGCCATGGAAGGCATGCTCGGCTTGCGCCTACTGGAACTCATGGATCCCGAGCAAAAATCTGCCAAGCCCGTCCCCAAGAAAAAGGGCGGCGCGGTCGATCCTCAATAGTCCAAGGCATGAACGGCAAACTGCGCATCATGCCACAGATTCCAGCCGTGATCGGCCCCAGGGCGATCACCCATCCACCGCACGATGCCCCCGCAATACCGCGGGGGCTAGGCGACCGAGACCAAGCAGGGCCATTGGTTCCCAGAATCGTAAGTTCAGCGCCGCTTAACACGCGTTCTTTTATGAAAAACCTATTCCCATATCTTTGTCATATACCTCAATCACCCAAAAATGAAAACGATTGCATCCTCGTGGATCATCTTGTGCTTGATGGCACTGATGCCGCTCCAACAACACGCCGCCAAAGAGCATTCGATGACTTTGGCCACACCCACGGGCAAGATCAATGGCACGCTGTCCATGCCTGAGAAGGCGAAACACGTGCCCGTCGTATTGCTCATCGCTGGCTCCGGTCCCACCAACAGAAACGGAAACAATCCGCAGGCCATGACCAATTGTTTCAAGATGATGGCCGATGAGCTGGAGGCTCAAGGAATCGCCAGCCTGAGATTTGACAAGCGCGGCATCCCCAATGGCAGCAGCGTTCAGACCCCTGAAAAAGACCTTCGGTTTGAACATTATGTCGAGGACGTGCGTGGATGGATCGATCTGCTGGCCCGTGACAAGCGGTTTTCCAAGGTGATCGTTGCGGGGCATAGCGAGGGCTCGTTGGTGGGCATGCTCGCCTGTGAAGGCAATGCCAAGGTGGCAGCGTTCATTTCCATCGCCGGTCCCGGAAGACCAGCCGATGAAGTGCTCAAATCACAAATCGGAAAACAAATGCCCGAATCGAGGGGTGTCATCGAGCTTGCCATCGACAGCATCAAAGCTGGACATCCTGTCTCGACCTACCCTCCAGCGCTAGCCTCATTATTTCGTTCAAGTGTACAACCCTACTTGACGTCCTGGTTCAAATGGAACCCAAGCACCGAGATTCAGAAACTATCCATCCCGATCTTGATCCTGCAAGGCTCCACCGACATCCAGGTCGAAACCAATGATGCCGAGCTTCTGCACCAAGCGGTACCCACAGCCACCTATCAACTCATTTCAAAAATGAACCACGTGCTCAAGGCATGCATCAGCAAGGAAATGAGCCTTCAAATGGCGATCTACATGGATCCCAAACTCCCACTCCACCCCGACCTGATCCCAGCCATTCTCACGTTTGTGAAATAGCACCACACCCCCAAGCACAAGAAAGGCGAGCCCAAAGCCCGCCTTTCCCATTTCATCAGAACCCAGAACCGCCCAATCACCACATCCAATTCAACCCCAAGT
>JANMIM010000091.1:0-2345 GCA_031375795.1 Bacteroidota bacterium | reverse complement strand
CTCCTCGATGAGCGCCCAGGCCTTGTGCATGATCTCGTGCGTGAGCCGCTCGACGTAGTAGGAACCGCCCCAAGGATCGACGACCTGCGTGATGCCGGTCTCCTCTTGGATGTAAATCTGTGTATTCCGGGCAATGCGGGCCGAGAAATCGGTCGGCAAGGCGATGGCCTCGTCCAATGCATTCGTGTGGAGGCTCTGCGTGCCGCCAAAGGCAGCTGCCATCGCCTCGATGCAAGTACGCGCAACGTTGTTGAATGGATCCTGCTCCGTGAGGCTCCAACCGCTCGTTTGGCAGTGGGTGCGCAGCGACATGGATTTCGGGTTCTTGGGGTTGAATTGCTTCACGAGCTTCGCCCAGATCAGCCTTGCAGCCCGCATCTTGGCGATTTCCATGTAGAAATTCATCCCGACCGCCCAAAAGAAGCTCAGTCGTGGCGCGAAATCGTCGATGTCCAGCCCGGCTTCGATGCCTTTGCGCAGGTATTCGAGGCCATCGGCGAGGGTATAGGCGAGCTCGATGTCGCAGGTCGCGCCCGCCTCCTGCATGTGGTAACCCGAAATCGAGATCGAGTTGAACTTGGGCATGTGCGCGCTCGTGTAGCGAAAGATGTCGCCGATGATGTGCATCGACGGCGCAGGCGGATATATATATGTGTTGCGCACCATGAACTCCTTGAGGATGTCATTTTGAATGGTGCCATTCAGCTTATCTTGCGCAACGCCTTGTTCCTCAGCCGCAACAATGTAAAAGGCCATGATCGGCAGCACGGCGCCATTCATCGTCATGGACACCGACATTTCGCCGAGGGGGATGCCGTCGAAGAGCATCTTCATGTCCTCAACGGTGTCGATCGCGACGCCAGCCATGCCGACGTCGCCCGTTACGCGGGGGTGGTCGCTGTCGTAACCACGGTGGGTTGCCAAGTCAAATGCGACGGAGAGGCCCTTTTGCCCGGCAGCGAGGTTGCGGCGGTAGAATGCATTGGAGGCGGCGGCCGTCGAGAAGCCTGCGTATTGACGGATGGTCCAGGGTTGCGACGCATACATGGACGAATAGGGTCCGCGCAGGTAAGGCGCAATGCCGGCAGCGTAGTGCAGGTGCTCCAGATCGTTCAGGTCACCCGCCGAGTACAGCCTCCATTGCCGGATGCCATCGGAGCTTTCCCAGTCGCCCTCCAAGCCGCGCTTGAATTCATCGGCATTGTACCATTTTTCGATCGAACCTTCGTTTTTGCGTTTCCAATCGATCTTGCTGAAGTCGGGTTTCATGCGCTGGCCTCCTTTCTCATTTGCACCTGCTCCAAGAGCCTTTCCAAGAATGCCACGCGGTCCATGCCAGCGAAGATGGGTTCGGTGATGCCATTTTCCTTGAGTTTTTCCCAGCCTTCGGGCTTGCCGGCGAGGATCAAAATCGCATTGGGCAGGGCTAGTCGGATGGCGTTCAACCATTCTCCTCCCCTTTCCAGATAATCACCATCGGCACCGCAGAGTACAACGATCGAGGGCTGCAAGCTCTGGGCGGATGCGACAGCGGCTTGGAGGTCGGATGGATGCTGATTTTCCGAGCAAACATATCCGCCAGCGGCCAAGACGTTGCGGGCAAATGTAGCACGTGCCGCTCGCATGAGCGGGTCGCCGATCGTGAGCAGCAAGGCATGCTGTGCGCCGGGATGCTGGGTTTTGTAATCCTGCATTTTCAAGCGGATGGCCTCAAATTCGGCAGCCAATCTGCTGGTGTCGTAGCTGGGATTTGAAATGCCCAGCGACGCCCCGAAACGCTGGAGGCGTTGCAAGAGGGCGGATTCGGGTTTTGTTTCATTCGCGGAAAAATCAGCCGCGTGCAAGTTTTCCAGCTCGTTGGGGAAATGGTTGGTGCCCAGGATCGTCTTGGCACCCGTGCGCACGGCATTCATCCGCTTGCGCTTGCCTTCTGCCAGCATCGGGCCGAGCTTGCCTTGCTGTACAAACTTGTACCATCCGCCTGCGGCCTCGATTTCCTGGAAGATCGCCCATGCCTTGGCGGCCAATGCGTCGGTGAGATGCTCCACAAAATAGGCGCCACCCGTGACGTCGGTCACATTCCCAAAATAGGATTCCCCCCGCAGGATGAGCTGGATGTTGCGGGCGATGCGCAAGGCGTCGAGGCCCGCATCGCGGAATTGCCGGTCGTAAGCGGGCAAGCTCAGCATGAGGCAACCGCCGATGGCAGCCGCCATGGCTTGGGTGGTATGGCGCAGCAAATTGACGTGCGGGTCGGCGATGGACTCATTGGAGATGGCAGGCACTGCTTGCGCAAACCCGACATCCTGCTGATTTTCGATCCCCCAAGCACTCATCATGCGCTC
>JANMIM010000044.1:0-8896 GCA_031375795.1 Bacteroidota bacterium | reverse complement strand
GAGCATCGGCCGCAGGTCGCTTAGCAAGCGGCTTGCGCCTTCGAGCACATCCTGCTCCATGCCCTCCACACGCTTCCAGAAGTCGATGCCCCGACAGGCATCGTAGCCGGCAGACAAGGCCAAATCGATGCCGTAGAGGTCGCTCTCGGCCTCGTTGCGTTGGTTGAAGCCCATCGTGATCAAGCCCACGACCGAGGCCACGGCGGTGCCCGTCTCCTCCCCCAGCAAGCCTTGGGCCAGCTCCAATTCCTTGAGCTTCTTCGCAATATGTCCCAATTCATTGTGACCGATCTCATGGCCGATCACGCAAGCCAATTCGTCCTTGCTTTCCACCTCCCTCAACAGCGCATCGGTCACAAAAATCTCACCGCCCACCGTGAACGCATTCACCATGCCCGATCGCACGACCATGATGTTGTAATCGATCTTGCCTGCATGCGCCCTGTGCTTCAACAACTTGCGCAGGATGCCTTCCAGCATCTCGTTTTCGGGATGGTCGTCGATGATCGGAAATTCACGGTTGATTTCCTGGCGTGATTGCTCGCCATATTCATCTTGCCGGGCATCGCTCACGGGCTTGGCCGCAGCGCCGACCGCGGCATCCTTGAGCCCGCCCAAGGTCTCCAAAACCCCGTCGCTCATGGCGGTCTTGTCGTCTTTCATGCACGCCAAATCGTATTTCGCAGGATCGCATACGGCAAAGACCACACCCGAATCGCCACCTGCATCGCCAACGCCGTCATTTGCATGGCCGCAACCCCAAGCGAACGCCAGCAGCAAAAAAAGAAATTTGGAAAATCGCAGCCTATTTATCATTATTCAGCCCAGATACATCGATCAAACATGATGAAAAGTTCGACAAAAATCCTGAATTTCTACCAGAATGGTGAAAAACGATTGCACATCGAACTCGTTCCCGGCCAAGCCCTCGTGCTCACCGTCGGTAGCCAAAAAGAAAAGGTGGACGTGCACCTGCCCCATGCGCTCGTCTCGCGGGTGCATGCGCAAGTCATCTGGGACGGCGAAGGCAATTGCAAGGTGATCGACCATGAAAGCACAAACGGGACCTTTGTGCAAGGCAAACGCATTTCCCCGCACTTTCCCATCCCCATCCTAGACGGCCAGCAGGTGGTCTTTGGCGGCGAAAAAGCAGGCTACATGGTCGTGGATATCGCAGCGTCGAGCACGCCGCCTACCCAGGAAAAGGTGCCCGGCAGAAGCCTGATGGACCTGCTTGCGGGCAAACCGGAGATCACGATCGGCCGCAGCGCTGATTGTGATGTGGTGATCGACCACGCGAGCGTAAGCCGCGTGCATGCCCGGTTGCGCCGATTGCCCGACGGTCGCGTGTTTCTCATGGACATGGGCAGCACCAACGGCACATTTATCAATGGGCAGCAACTGCAAGGCAATGTGCAGGTGCGGCCCAGCGACAAGATCATCGTGGGCCGCAGCGTGCTCACCCTCGATGGCGGGGCGCGCACCCTCACGGGCGAGGTCGCGATACGCACCGATGGCATCGTGAAGAAGTTCAAGACGGGCAAAATCGGGCTGCAAGCGTGCAACCTGTCGATCGCAGCGGGGTCGCTCGTCGCGATCATGGGACCCTCGGGTTGCGGCAAAAGCACATTGCTCAAGTGCCTCACGGGCGAGGCGCCGGCCACACGCGGACAGGTATTTTTGCACAATCTGGAGCTTGTGCAAAATTATCCCTTCCTCAAAACGCTCATCGGCTATGTGCCGCAAGACGATATTGTGCACCAGGAATTGACGGTCGAGCAATCCTTGTATTATGCCGCGCGGTTGCGCATGGAGGCGCCGACGGCGCTTGAAATCGAACGCAAGATCCAGGATGTCTTGGATCGCTTGCGCATTGCACACATTCGCCACAGCCCCATCGCAAAGATCAGCGGCGGGCAGCGCAAACGGGTCTCGATTGCGGTGGAGTTGCTCACAGATCCCTTGATCCTGTTCCTCGACGAACCCACGTCGCCGCTGGACCCGCAGACGATCGATGAATTCCTGAAAATCTTGCAGGACCTCGCCTCCAAGGGCACGACCGTGGTGATGGTGACCCACAAACCCGAGGACTTGGAGTACATGGATTCCGTCATATTCCTGGCAGAGGGCGGATGGATGGTCTATGACGGCCCCGCCAATGCCTACAAGGAATATTTCCAGGTGCGCACTGCGGTCGAGGTTTATGCCGGCATCAGCGGTGAGCGTGCCCAAGCATGGGTTTCGCGGTTCCAAGCCAAGCATCCGCACAAAGCGCAAACCACGGGCATGAATCCGCGGCTCGTGAAGCGCTCCAACAAGGGATTTTTGTCGCAATTGCGGTGGTTGAGCGCGCGCTACCTGCGCATCAAGACCAATGACTTGCTGAATCTGGTGATCCTGATCGGTCAGGCCCCGATCATCGCGGCACTCATCTGCATGATTTTCAGCCAAGTGACGCGGTCTGTGCCGTTTATGATCACACTCTCCGCAATATGGTTTGGCACCAGCAATGCTGCCCGCGAGATTGTGGCCGAGGCGGCGATCTACCGCCGAGAGCGCATGTACAGCCTGCGGATCGGGCCCTACATCTTGTCGAAATTGCTGGTGCTGTCGCTGTTTGCTGCGGTGCAGGCGATCCTGTTTTCGGGCATTATTGCGCTGGGGTTCAGCCACACAGATCCAGCCTGGGAAAACCTCGGGGGCACGATCGTGTGGGTGTGGCTCCTCACGATCACCGCGACATTGCTGGGATTGATGATTTCGGCGCTCGTGAACACGTCTGAAAAAGCGATGACCTTGGTGCCCTTGGTGCTCATTCCGCAAGTGATGCTCACGGGCGTGGTGGCACAAATCAAGCAAGTTCCCGTGGAAATCATCAGCTATTTCACCCCGACGCGTTGGGGCAATGAAGGATTGATGCTGATCCAGTCACATGTGCAGGATGAGCGTCTGCAGGGCATCAATTTTGGTGCAACAGGAGGCGCCCCGGTCTCGAGCAAGCACGCCCTCGACGACCAATTTCCCCAGCTGTACGAGGATATTTTTGGCGAATGGGCATTCACGATCGGTTTGGATATTGTGATGATCGGCCTGCTGAGCACGGCGATGTTTGTGGTGCTGTACCGGGCGATGAAGCGCAAAGACAGCATTTGAGGGAATTGGGGGGGCGTCATGCCGACCAAAGTCGAAGACGCCGCGGAGGCATCTTGCGTCTAGAAACAGGTACCACACAGCAGCATTGTAGATTTTCCCATTCGAAGCCTTCCATTGAATATTATGCTTGTCGTGAACTTTGTAAGTACCCCCTACATCTCACCTCGTGTAGACACAAATGGGATTTGCCCCTTTTTCGATTGGCAGACCGCGTGTCATGCCGACCGAAATCGAAGATGCAGCGGAGGCATCTTGAGCGCAAATACAAGTAGCGCACAGCAGGAACATTGGCCATTCATTCTTCAATTGAAATATTATCCAACTAATTGATTTTCAAATAAATACACAACGTGTTATTGATAACGTAGTCGAAGGACTAAGCGGTCCCGATTTTATCGGGATGCGCAATGAATAACAGCTTGGCTATCACCTCATGCTTTGCCTTCTGGGCAATACTGGAGGTGTTTGGCTGCGCCGATCTAAAGTTCCTACATGCATCCCGATCGGAATGGGAACTGCTACATTTTTGATTTCGGCAGCAATGACATTTGATTGAATATACTGATCGTGAGAAGGTTCAAATTGAATAAAATCATTGCAAACGGATCATATGGCTGCTGTATTGGAGGTGTATCTGCGCTCATCCCGATCAAAATCGGGACGGCTTCGCTGCGCTACGCTCGGGATGACCAAAGGCGGTTTTGTCATACGATCCATGGTTTCAATTCACGGGATGTCCACTTGGGGTCTGGATGACATGGGCTATGTGACGAGCTCCGGGACGGTGCGTGGCCTCATTTACAAATCTGATTCCAGGAAGATCCAATCGGGATTCTTGGTCGCGATCAAGGCCTCCTTTTTTGAGCGGCTCCAATTCTTGAGCTGTTTTTCACGGGCGATCGCAGTAGATGGATCTTGGCACTCCTCGAAATAGATCAGATGGCAAGCCTTGTATTTGCCTGTGAACCCCTTTTCGACGAGTGTGGCCGCATAATGCTCCTGGATTCGACGAGAAAGGTCATTCGTCACGCCGATGTATAAAACGTTACGCCCAGCATTGGTGAGTATATAGACAAAGTAGGATTTCATTGGCCTAGAAGCATCTACGGTTGTGAATTTAGGTGAAAAACGAATTCAAACTACCCAAAAATACCGTTGGGCAAAAATCGTGTATGTGCCTGATCGAGCGCACAATTGCATCGTCTTCAGTACCAAAGCTGTCATTCTTCAAGCTATATGGCCTTGATTACAAATATTCAACGATTTGGCGTTCGGGTAAGCAAATGAAGGGTAATGTGGCCGACGAAGCCAAATTCGGCACCTTTTAGCTGTACATCCCCACAACAAGATTAGCGGGCCGACGAGCGAGCATTTTGATGCAAGGTGCAGCACCGATGAATCATCGCTTGGGGGCCTTTATCGTTCGTCGTCCTGCAAACAAGGCATCAGGGACCTCCGCCAAGACAACTACCAGCCTACCCGGCCGAATTTCTACGGTAAGCCCCCACATTCCCCTCCAACATCAATCCACATTTTTCGTACTTTTGCACGGTCATTGAAGATTATTACCCACGCTTAGCTTAAACGACTGTATGAAAGGTTATACCCAATGCGAAAAAGGACATTACTTCAAGGAGGAATTGACGGAATGTCCCTATTGCCCCAAGGGCTCGGCAGCTGCCGGATCCGATGACAAAACCAAGATCCAAGGCGGCCAAAATGAAAATACAGGCTTGGGAGACAAGACCCAGGTCTTTGGCGGTGGCGGCACCAATCCCGTGCAACAGCCGATTTCCGTGAATCCGCCCGTGAAGCGCGACCTCAACAAGACCTTCATCCAAGAAGTGGAGGAGGTGAAGGACGGCGGGGAGGTCAAGGAAGTCGTACACCAACGTGCCACACGCAAGATTGTAGGCTGGCTCATCAGCTACACACTCGACCCGATGGGCATCGACTTCCGCCTCTACGAAGGCAACAATACGATCGGCCGCAACCCGGGCAACGACATGACCATCGCCGGTGACAACTCGATTTCGGGCCATCACGCAACGATCCTGTTCAAAAAAGGCCGCTTCTACCTCAAGGACGAGATGGCCGCCAACGGCAGCTTCATCAACGATGAGGAAATCGAAGTCGGGCAGCCTCACGAGGTGCAAGACGGGGACACATTGCGTTTCGGCAACTCTGTGTTCAAGTTCAAAACGCCGCTTTGAGGCAATCCGCTGCTCGGCTGCCGACCGCGCAAGACATTGATGGTCCTTGGACATTTGATGGGTTCCGGGTGCGCCGTGCAGTGGTAGATCAATTTTTGGTATTCAAGATTCCCGCATGAAATTGAGTCGCATTTTCGCTGTTTTCATCCTCCTTGCCTGCATCGCCTTGCAAGGATTTGGGCAAATGAAGCCGATCGGCGAGGCCCGGGCAGATAGCTTCCCCCACGTCTCTTTCAAGATCAACCACCGCGACCCGGCAGAGAAGTCGGCGGGCGATTTCCAGTTGGAGGAAGGTGGGAAACAGGTCAAATTTTCCCTGGACGCCAGTTCGCCCAACGACTCGGGGCAAACAAAAAGCATCCTCATCCTCTGGGAATACCTGCCTGCCGCTGCCCGAGACGCCCAGAACAAGTTTTTCAGGGAGGTGATCTTGAAGGCACTGCCCGAGTTGTTGCAAGACGGCGACGAGGTGAATGTGGCGACCTTTGCCTGGACCGACCAGAAAAAAGGTGCGGAGACGATTTCGCTGCTCAATGGCTCGTTCTCCAACGACACGGCGGAGCTCGGCCGCGCCGTGCGGGCGGCCAAGGCGCCCGGCGGCAAGGGCATCGATGCCGCACACGGCTCGGAATTGTTTCCTGCCATCTCAGAAGGCATCGAGTTTCTCGCGACGACGAAGGCGCAAGCCAAGATGCTGATCGTGCTCTCCGCTGAATTTCCCAATGTCTTCAACCCCGGTGGCGACGTGGCCATGGTCACCGGCAAAGCCATGAAGGCCGACGTAGCCGTGTACAACCTGCGCTACAAAATCATGGCCGAGAAATACAACCTCGACGACGTCGCGCACAATACCTATGGCCAGAGTTTTGAGGTCGACAAAGCCAATGTCAAAACGGCCGTCGGCTCGATGTTGCAGTTTTCAGATGAAGGCATACAGCGCTCATTGGGAACGGATTATGTCTTCGAATTCAAAACCGAGACGGCACTCGACGGCAAGACCCACGCCCTGCAATTGCAATCGGGCACCGAATCCCTGAGCCTGCAATATGAAGCCCCTTCGCAGGGCATCGGTGGCTGGATTCAAGCCAATTTGGTGCTCTTCATCGTGATCATCGTGCTGCTCTTGGCGGCGATCGCTGGGGCAATCTTCTGGATGCGCCACCGCAACCAACAGGAAATATTGCGCAGGGCCGAGGAGCAGCGCAAGCTCGAGGCCGTGGAATCGAGCAACAGGGAGAATGAAAGCAAGCTACAACAGCAAAAATCAGCCTTGGAGCGCATCCAAAGGGAAGAGCAAAACCGCCTCCAACAGGCCGCAGACGCCAAGCGCAAGGCCGAGGCCGAGCTCGAGGCACAAGCCCTGCTCAAGGAAATGTATGCCAATGGGCGCCAACCGCGGCTCACCACCATCGTGAATGGGCATCCGCTCACGATGGAGTTGCCATCGCCCGTGACGACCGTAGGCCGCGACGCCACTTGCGACGTGCAGATTTCGGATCAGACGATCTCTCGCACGCATTTCCAGGTGATCTACCAAGGCGGTAAATACATGATGCTCGACCTCGGCAGCACCAACGGCACCTTGCTCAATGGCGCGCGCACGTCGCAAGCAGAGTTGCGCCACGGAGACCAAATCATCGCCGGCGAAGCCATCCTATTCTTTTACATCTAAGTCCTCAGAAAATGGGAAAAACCCTCCAAATCGAATTCGCATCCCATACCGACGTAGGCCGGGTGCGCAGCGCAAACGAGGACAATATGGGCCACGCCGAACTCCCTTGGGGACAGGTGTTTGTGGTCTGCGACGGCATGGGCGGCCACGTGGGCGGCGCGCGCGCGAGCCATATTGCGGTCAACAGTCTGTTGGAGTTTTTGGCGCGGGATGAGGTGCTCGATCCCGTGGATACCTTGCACCGTGCTGTGAGTTTTGCGAATGAGCAAATCTATGCCACGGCACTCAATCAACCCGAGCTCAAGGGCATGGGAACCACTTGCGTGATCCTGTTGCAAAAAGAGACGGGATTGTGGCTGGCACACGTGGGCGACAGCCGAATTTATCTCTATTCCGACGGGCACTTGCACAAGCTCACCCGCGATCATTCATTTGTGCAAGGACTTGTGGACCAAGGTCTTGTTTCGGAGGACGATGCAGAAAACCATCCCCGCAAAAATGAATTGATGCGTGCATTGGGCATCGCGGGCGATGTGGAAATCGAGGTCACAAGCAGCCCGATCTTTCCGAAGAAAGCAGACTTGTTTTTGTTGTGTTCGGATGGATTGAACGGCATGGTCGGCGACCGCAAACTCGAGGAAATGCTGGGGCAAACCGGCAGCCTCAGCATGAAAGGACAAATGCTCATCGACGCTGCAAATGCAGCCGGCGGCACCGACAATATTACGGTGCAATTGGTCGAGATCGTGGACTCCCCCCACTTGAGCAACCGCTATGTGGCGATCAAGCCGCCGATCAACATGGCGCGCACGATGCCCGTGGCGCAAACCGTGCCCACCGAGCCTTTGGATGCACGCACGCCCTTGCAGCGGTATTGGGTGGCGATGGTGTTTTTGAGCGTGGTGTTTTTGGCCGGGGTATTGGGGTTGGCGGGGGTGTTTTCGAGCGGTAGCAAGGCGGCTGAGGAGCGTGCAGCATTTGTCCGGGATTCGGTCATGACGGATTCTCTCCGCCTAGATTCGATTTCACGCGTGGAGGCCGATTCCCTCAAAGCAGCCGAGATCATCGCCGATTCGTTGCGGCAGGATTCCATCCAAAAAGCCATCAAGCCAAAACCCAAGGGGAAATAATCCCAATCCTTCTCCCCCACTCCATCCGAAATATTGCGCTGACTATCCAGCATCTAGCCCCCATTTGCACATGGGTTGCACAATTGACCCACATTCCCTAATTTTGCAGCGGAATTGATGTTGAAATTGAGGCGACGGATTTGTTTTATTGAAGCCCGAGTGGGTGATATTGATACGGAATGAAATTGATGAAATTTGTATTTATTGCGCTGCCGATCGCATGCGGCAGCAGGGGTTTTGCGCAGCTGCAGACCGTCACAGGCAAGGCTGACTACCCTTTTTGGTTGTATTTGCCGGCAGATTCGATCCTGAAGTCGAATCCGCCAGTGCTGATCTTTTTGCACGGGCGCAGCCTCTCGGGCACCAACTTGGAGCTCGTGAAAAAATATGGCGTGATCACTGAAATCGTGCATGGCCGCAAGATCCCCGCGATTGTTTTTGCCCCGCAAGTCAAGCCGGGCTCTGGCTGGGAACCCGACAAGGTCTTGAATGTCTTGAACTACGTGCAGTCGCATTACCAGACCGACACCAACCGCGTCTATGTCTGCGGCATGAGCCTGGGCGGCTATGGCACGCTGCATTTCAGCGGCAAATATCCCGAGAAGATCGCCGGCGCCGTGGCACTGTGTGGTGGCGGCAACCCGGGAGACGGCTGTCGCCTCGCCGAAATCCCCCTGTGGATCCAACACGGCAAGCTCGACCAAGCCGTGCCCATCGCCGAGTCTGAG
>JANMIM010000038.1:0-6933 GCA_031375795.1 Bacteroidota bacterium | reverse complement strand
CTGGCGATCAAGCCCGCCAGTTTTGACTTCGTCAAATACCCCGTGGCAGGTGCAAAGAGCCATCAAGTCACCGTCGGCGTCTACAATGCGGTGGATGGCAAGACGACCTTCCTGCAGACGACGGGCGACCCCGAGCATTACCTCACCAACATCACCTGGAGTCCCGACCAAAAAGCGATTTACGTCGCCGAACTGAACCGCGACCAAAACAAGATGGCCCTGAACCGCTACAACGCACAGACGGGAGCCTTTGAGAAGACTTTGTTTGAGGAGAGCGACGAGAAGTTCGTCGAGCCCAAACATGGCCCGCAGTTCATTCCGGGCAGGCCCGACGAGTTCCTCTGGCAGAGCCAGCGCAGCGGCTACAACCACCTATACCTTTACAAGACCGACGGCAGCCTCGTGGGCCAAGTGACCAAGGGCGACCAGTTTTTGGTGACCGATGTCTTGGGCTTTGATGCCAAGGCGACCATGCTCTATGTCACGGTCACCGGCAACTATGGCATGGACCGCCTGCCCATGGCAGTCGACCTCAAGAAAATGACGGGGATGCCGCTCGCCACCGAGAGCGGCGTGCACAACTGCACGCTCAGCCCCTCGGGCGCACACATCATCGACGTGTACAGCAGCGTGGACGTGCCCAACCGCACCCATGTGCGCGAGACCAAAAAGGGCACTGTCGTTCAAGAGTTGCTCAACGCGCCCAATCCGCTCAAGGACTACAGCGTCGTGAAGCCCAAGCTCTTCACGATCAAGGCAGCCGACGGCAAGACCGACCTCAGCTGCCGCCTCTACACGCCTGTCAATTTCAATGAAGACGATGTCTACCCCGTGCTTGTCTATGTCTACAACGGCCCCGGCGTGCAGCTCATCACCAATACCTGGAATGCCGGCGGCTCCATGTGGATGCAGTATGCTGCCCAAAAAGGCTATTATGTCTTCACGGTCGACGGCCGCGGCTCCGCCAATCGGGGCAAGGAATTCGAGCAGGCGATCTTCAGGGATCTCGGCACCACGGAGATCGCGGACCAGCTCAAGGGCGTGGATTACCTCAAGAGCCTGCCCAATGTCGACAAAAAGCGATTGGTCGTGCATGGCTGGAGCTATGGCGGATTCATGACCTGCAACTTGATGCTGCGCACACCCGGCACCTTCAACGCGGGGGTCGCGGGCGGCCCCGTGGTCGACTGGGGCCTCTATGAGATCATGTACACCGAGCGCTACATGGACACCCCCGAGACCAACAAGGCCGGCTATGACAACTCGCTCGTCACCAAGTACATCAAGGACCTCAAAGGCAAGCTCATGGTCATCCACGGCACCGTCGACGACGTGGTGATCTGGCAACACAGCCTGGACCTCGTCGAAAAATCCGTCTCCAACGGCGTGCAGATGGACTACTTCGTCTACCCCAACCATCCCCACAACGTGCGCGGCAAGGACCGGGCCCACCTGATGCGGAAGGTTTTGGATTATTTGATGGAGAACAATCATTGAGCTTGATCGGCGGGTATTTGTTGAGGCAATATCTCGCCCAACCTCAGCTTAAGATCCACAATTTTGGGATACTTATTCGTCAATTTTGAAAAATAATTTCAAAATCTATGGATAATTCCTAACTTTGTGGCAACTAAGAATGAGGCAAAGCTATGCTAATCGAATTCAAGTTCAAGAATTTTCGCTCGTACAAAGATGAAGTGCGGTTTCTCATGACCCGCGTGAAATCCTTCAAGGAGCATTTGGATGCCCATGTCATCCACACCCAGCGCGGGCTGGAGCTGCTGAAGGTGGCCGCCGTCTATGGCAGCAATGGTGGCGGCAAGAGCAACTTCATCCAAGCCATCACGATGATGAAGGATGTCGTTCACAACTCCTTCAGTGATTCGCTCAAGGAAATCGATCAACGCACACCCTACAATTCTCAATTCAAATTGAATACGGCGACTGAGAAGGGAAACAGTTTCTTTGAGGTATCATTTTTGGTGGATGAGGTCATCTATCGCTACGGCTTCGAGATCAATGGATTCCTGATCCAGCGGGAGTGGCTCTACCGCAAAGTCGACCGCGAGATCAATTTGTTTCTCCGCATCGGAAATACATTTGAGATCAACAAGGAATCCTTCTCAGAGGGAGAGAAATACAAGCACGAAATCAATTTGAATGTGCTCATGATCAGTCATTTGGCACAGCACAACCAAGAAATCTCCAAGCGGGTATTTGGATGGTTTGCCAAGACGAACGTGATCAGTGGACTGCATGAGCGGCAGTATGAAAAGGTAACCCCACGACTGCTACAATCGGATCCCAAGTTCAAGACTTGGCTGGGCATGGCCTTGAAATTCCTTGAAATCTCAGACATCGAACTGGGAGAAAAAGACGGCAAGATCGTCACCTACCACAACCAATATGACGAAAACAAACTCCTGGTCGGGTCGGTACCTTTTCCACTCGACCTCATGGAATCAGAGGGGACCAAGAAGCTGTCCTATTTCTTGGGGCCGGTCTACGATACCCTCAGAAATGGGAAAATCTTGTTTGTCGACGAATTTGACACCAAGCTTCACCCCAACCTCAGTCGGCGGCTCATGGAGCTGTTCCATCAACGAAACACCCGACATGCCCAGCTGATCTTCACCGCCCAAGACGTGTCGCTCATGGACAAGGACCTTTTGCGGCGGGACCAAATCTGGTTTGCCAGCAAGAACCAATTTGGCGAGTCGGAAATGTACTCACTCTCCGAATTCAATTCTGAGACTGTGCGGAACACGTCGGACTATCAAAAGAAATACCTGGCCCACGACTTTGGGGCCGCAGAGGCCATGGAATTGAAGGAGGAGGCGATGAGTTTGTTGTATGGGGCGTGACAAGAAAGGCGAACGCAAGGATCCTGCCATCCCCGCCATTCCCGCAAAAATGGACACCCTTCAGCCCAAAAGCCGCCAATTTGCCACGCTGATGCTGGTGGCTTTGGGCTATGCCTTGCTCACCGTGCTGTTCACGCGACCATTGGCGTGGCAGGCTGGCGATGGGTACATCGCCAACATTGCCGTGAACGGCGATGGATCTTACCATCTCACGCCCTATTTCCTCCAAAAATGCCTGGCCGAGCACACGACTTGCCTGCGCACCGACTTCCAATGCTTCCCCATCGGGAGCAGCATCGCCCTCAACACCAACATGCCCATCCCCTCGCTGATGGCACAGGTGGCGGGCGACACGACCACGGGCCTCAACTGGGTGCTGTTGCTGAATTGCTGGCTGATGGGCCTGGGCGGCTACCTCTTCGCGCGGCTGTTTATCAAGTCCCCCACGCTGGCGTTTGTGGCCGGGGCGCTGTTTGCCTTTTGGATGGGGCGCTCGGCCCACCTCTGGTACGGCCATGCCAATTTGGTGCTCGCGGGGACGCTGCCCTTTGCGCTGTATGCCTTGCACCGCGCGTGGCCGCAGGCGCTGGCCCCTGCGGATTTCCTGCGATTTCGGGCTGGCTGGGCGGCTATTTTTGGATTGTTGGCCATCGTCACGGCCATGCATGACCTGATCTTGGCCGGATTTCTGGTCGTGTATGGCTGCTTGCTGGGGTTGATGCTCATCTACCGCCGGCTGCTGGGAGGCCGCAAATGGTATTGGCAAGTGCTGGTCTTGGTGCTGATGTTGGTGGCGGGTGATCGTGGGGCGACCTGGATGTTTGACGCGGGATTCAATGAAAATTTATCCTACTACTACAGCGGCACGCTCAATAACCTGTTTGTGCCGCATCCGCTTTCCATGCTCTACCAAGGCATCTTTTTTCACGGGGACCTGCCCATCGCGACCCGTGCTGGCTTCGACATCGGCCGGGTGATGTTCATGGGATTTGGGCTGATGGCGGTGGCGGGCCTTGCGCTGATCGTGAGGTTGCTGCAACGCAAGGGCGTGGCGCTGCCCTGGATGCTCGTGCTGGCGGTGCTGGGTTTGCTCTACACGATGCCCTTGATCAGGTGGGAAGAGACGCAATTGCTCAAAGGGCCATTTGCGATGACGCATTTTATACCAGGCTGGAACGAAAATCGCTGCCCGACGCGGTTCATGGACGTGGTGGCCCTGCTGTTTGTCGTTTGGGTGATGGCGAATGTGGAGGGCCTGGGATTCTGGAACCGTCTCAGGCGCTCCTTGCAGGTCGCGGTGGCCTGCCTGCTCGTGGTTGCATTGCTTGCGGAGCACTATCCTCGGCGGTTTCCTTTCGTGAACTTGGAACAAGGGCCCGCCGTCTACGACTTTCTGGCTAAGCGCCCCGAGCAAGACGCCCTGTTCGTCCCCTTTGCCATCGCCGATGGCAAGAGCCGCTTTGGCATCATGTGGCTCGAACCCTACGCATTCCAGCCCGTGCACGGCCGCAAGATGCTCAATGGCTACCTCTCGCGCATCGACGACGACACGCGTCGCTACTTCGAGCAAGACACCTTCATGCAGCGCCTCGTGCGCACGCAGTACTTGCGCGACGACCAGGCCCGCCCCGATTTCCAGTATTTTCCCGAGCAGTATGCCATCCCCGACTCCGCCGCGGTGCTGCAATCCCTGCAACGGTTTCAGCTGCACACGGTGGTGCTCAAACCCGGGCACGCCGACGCACCCGAAGGCAAGTTCCTGCTCCAAGCGCTCCGACCTTTTTTGGTGAAGGACACGACATTTGCAGAGGGCCATCGCTTGCTCAGCCTGCGATGGTAATGCACGCCAACAACCAACACGGCATCCAAAAACAACTACCAAGACCATGAAAAAGCTGTCTCACCAAGAAATCATCGACTTTGCCCTGCAACATTATGACGTCGATCGCCGCGCCTTGCTGCCGCTGCTGCTACTATACATCGAGGACGACAGCCATACCCAAAAACTGTACGACGCAGTCATGGACGCCATCGAGCGGCCGATGCTGGTGAGATCAAGCGGCTCGCAGGAAACGTTCCTGGATGTGATCGACGGCAACCCTGACCTCACGAGTCTCGGGGATACCTCTGATTACTATTGGATCATCCTCAATCCTGAAATCGAGGAGGTCACCGATTGGGATTTTGCCAAGGAATTGCAGGGCGGCATGGAATTACACTCCATTCAACTCTGGATCAATTGGTTCCTGCCGGTATATTTTGTGCAATGTCAATTCAATCGGGGCTGGGGCAAAATCTGGAGTTTGGAGCACGGCGTTTTGGAATCCTTGGACGCCGAGGAGCAGCAAGTCCTCGGCAAGTTGTATGGCGTCTTGTCCAGTTTCGGCTATCAATCGCTTGGGAAGGAGTTTCTCCAACAGCGGTTTCCCGGCTTGGCGAGCGACATCTGGCATACGCATGCCTCGCTCTACGAGTGCCTATTCTCCGATTGCAATTACCCATCCGAAAGCAACGAAACCGACAAGATGAAATGGGCGCGTCCCAAGATGCCCGGCGACGATGAATCAACGATCTAGCTAATCCCGAGCGACATTTTCCACTGTAATCTTCGAATATCAGCTATCTTGCCACGATGAAATTCCATTACCGCCTTCCCTTCAAGACCCGCTTCCTGCTGCGCATGATGACGCTGGTGAGGGACAAAGCCGAGGGCATGCCCACCGCAAAGCACCTGCAACAAGCCCGTCGCACCCTGCCTGCCTTCTTGATGCCGCGCTTGTTCTTTGGTCGCCTGCCACGCGGCCTGCACATCGAGGACCGCAAAATTCCTGTGCGCGACACAGAGATCGCCATTCGCATCTACCGCCCAGCGCAGCCCGGCGATGCGTCCCTGCCCTTGATCATGAACTACCACGGCGGCGGCTGGGCCGTCGGCAACCTGCAAGCCAACGATTATTACTGCGCCGTCTTGGCCGACCGCATCCAGGCCGTGGTCGTGTCGGTCGATTACCGCCTCGCGCCCGAGCACAAATTCCCCATCGGCCTCAACGATTGCTACGATGCCCTCGTGTGGGCGACCCAGCACGCGGCCTCGCTGGGCGCAGACGCGACACGCGTCTGTGTGACGGGCGACAGCGCGGGCGGCAACCTCTCTGCCGCCGTGAGCCTCAAAAGCCGGGACCTCGGCGGCCCAAAGATCAAATTCCAAGCCCTCATTTACCCCGCCACCGATGCACGCCTGCAATACGCCAGCCTCGAGACCCACGCCCACGCGCCGATCTTGACCAAAAAAGACATCTTGGATTTCTTGTCGATGTACATGGCCACCGAGGCCGACCGCCAGGACCCCCTCCTCTCGCCAATCATGGCCGAGAGCCATGCCGGGCTGCCGCAGGCCCTCGTGGTCACCGCCGGATATGACCCGCTCTGCGACGACGGGCAGCAGTATGCAGCCCGCCTGCAGGCCGAGGGTACGACCGTGGAGTTGCTGCATTACCCCGAGGACATCCACGGCTTTTTCACCCTGCCCAACCACTCGCTCAGCGGCAAGGCTGCCATCGAGGAGGTGGCTAAGCGCATCAAGGCGGCTTTGTAATTGCGTCGGCGCCACATAAAAAAGGGCATTCCTTTGGGGGATTGCGACAGGAAAATGGTATATTCACCAACAATCGGCAATTGTATTCTGTAACTGTTCGCTCAAAAAGAAGTTTCAACGCTTTCAACGATGTCCCCTATTCAGAAAATTCTACTTGTTTGCTTGCCTCTTTTGTTTCCGCTCCTACTCCTGGCCCAGTACCCTACGGCTGTCGGCACCAAGTGGGAATACTACCAATTTCGAGAAGATTTCCTGGTGCAGCAAGACATGATCGACGCCTGGCAAGACGAGGTGGTCGGTGACACGGTCGCTGGCGGGAACACGTACCAAATCGTGCGGCGCACAGGCGCTTTGTACACAGGTTCGGGCCCGATCTTGATGATGCAGTTCGACACCTTGAACGGCACTTTCTATACCCGTGTCGTCGGCACGCAGGTCTGGGTGCTGGATTCGGTGGTGATGGGCAATGCGCTG
>JANMIM010000024.1:0-5271 GCA_031375795.1 Bacteroidota bacterium | reverse complement strand
CAGCGCATTGGGGAGGACATTTTGCAGGATCGACGTGAGCAGGGTCTCGTCGGTATGCATCACCAAGCCCGGCGCGATGTCCAGGATGATCTCGGCCTTCTGCATGTCGACTTGCTGCTTCACGGTATCTGCGACCGCTTCTGCCAGCTGTTGGGCCTGGATGTCGGTGTTGGCGACCACATGCTGCTTCACCTGCGTGGCCTCGATCAGGTCGATCAAGATGCCATCGAGCCGCTTGCTCGCCTTGTCCATGAGCCCGAGGTAGCGAATGCCGACAGGGTTGTCTGCCAGCTCCATGCTGGCGATGTTGATCAAGCCGATCAAGGAAGCCAGGGGACCCTTGAGGTCATGGGACGCACGGTAGACAAAGGTGTCGAGCTCACTGTTGATGATCTTGAGCAACTCTGCGGTCTTGATGTGCTCGGTGTTTTCGACACGCAGCGACTCGTTGGCGTCGGCGAGCTCGCGGGTGCGCGCCGCGACCTGGGACTCCAACTCAGCATTCATCTGCCGAATTTTCTCCTCCGCGACCTTGCGGTCGGTGATGTTGCTGTCGATGATGACGATGTTGCGCAGTTTCCCTTCTTTGTCCAGGATGGGCGTGAGGGTGGAGATGACCCAGATCGGCTCGCCAGTCTTGCTCGGCAACTGCGATTCATATTGCACCGAGATGTTTTTTTCCATGGCAAACCGGAGGCGCTCCTTGGCCTTGGGGTCGCTAGAAGTGGAGAGGAAATCGTCGGCCTTCCTGATCTGGACCAGCTCTTCCATCGTCAACCCCGTGAGCCGCGTGAAGCCTGCATTGACCCAAGTGAGCTTTTCCTCGGCGTTCAGGATGAATACGGCATTGTCGGTCTCGCTCGCCACGAGCGAGAGCTGCTCCAGTTGTAGATTGGCCGCCTCCACTTTGTCTTTCTCGGCCCGCAACTCAACCGTGCGCTGCTTGATCTTTTCCTCCAGTTCCGATTTCTCGCGGTTCAGGCGGTATACGCGGTAGCGAATGTAGGAATAGACCATGCCCGCAACCAACAGCACTGCCAGCGTACGGAACCACCATGTCTTCCAAAAAGGAGGAGCGATCGTGAAGGTAAACCGTGCCGAAGATTCGTTGCAATTTCCAAAAGTGTTGCAGGCTCTTACGTGGAATGTGTATTCGCCATCCTCCAAGGACTGGTAGCTCACAAAGTCCTGCTTGGTGGGTGCAGACCAATCCTGTTCGCGGCCTTCCAGTTTGTATTCATAGACGACATTTTCTTGATTCAAGAAGGTGAGTCCTAGGAATCCAAACCGAATGTTGTGCTTGTCGTAGGGCAGATCGACCGATGCGTTGGGGTCAAAAACGCTGTCCCCGATGGTCACGGAGTGAATGAAGGTGTAGGGGGCCGCCATCTTGTTGCGGGCAGGATTCCAATTGTACCTCATCCAGCCATATTCGCAGGCAAACCAGATGTTGCCAAAAGCGTCCATGGTCACGTCATTGATCGTGTTTTCTTCCCGTGGCAGGTAGTCTTTGGTGGGGTAGGCGAGGATGCGGTCACTTGCTTGGATCAAGCGTGTGAATCCATCCCTGTGTGTACACCAGACATTGTCGTAGTGGTCGATCACGAGGTGATCGATGTAGTTGGATTGCAGGCCGTTGAGCTTGGTGTACTGCTTGAAGACCTTGCCGTCGTAGCGGTATAGGCCCGATCCATCCGTCCCCAGCCAATAGGTGCCGTCCTGGGATTGGTTGATGCAGGTGACGTTGGGGACCTCGCCGTGCTCGGTGACCTCGGTGGTTTCGATGGATTTGCCATCGTAGTAGGCGATGCGGTTGGTGTGCGTGGCAAACCAGATCTTGCCTTTTGCATCGCAAAAGATGGAATAGATGTGGTTGTGGGGCAGCTTGTTTTGTGTGCCGTAGTAATCGGTCTTGCCGGTGGTGGGCGAATAGGAGAATGCACCGTCGGTGGTGGCAATCCACACGTTGCCTTGCCGGTCGGGGGTGATCCCGTTGATGTTGTTGCTCAGCGCCAATCCTGAAAACTGCTTGGCGACAAACTTGTCGGCGCCCGCATTGAGCACAGCCACGCCATCTGACTTGGTGCCGACCCAGATGTTTTGGCCGGCATCTTGCACGATGCAGGTGATCTCCTCGAAGGGCAATCCATCGGCCAGGCCATATTTGCGCTTGGCTGTGAGGTGCAGCAGCCCGGCAAATGTGTATTTGCCATCGGATTGGGCCACAGCCGACCGTTCCACGACATAAACGCCTTTGGTCGTTCCAACCCAAAAGTCGCCTGTGCGGTCCTCCATCGAGCAGAGGATTTCCTTCTTCACTGTCGAGTCGTTGCGCAGCCGGTAAGTCGAGAACATCTCTTCGGAGAGGCAGATCAAGCCATTGCCGTAGCTGCCCATCCATACTTGGCCAAATCGGTCCTGGTACAGCACCCGCAGATTTTCATGGCCGATCGTGTCGCTGGGCAATGCCGCCACTGCCACGCTGACCGAGCCCGTGCCAGTGTCTCGCAGCTTGAAAAAACCGAGGTTTGAGGTGCCTACCCAGATGTCCTTTGCATTGTCGACGAGCAGGCACTGCACGTTGGTGAGGGCAGTGTAGCCGTTGCTGGCGTTGTAAGCCACCATGCGCGCACTGCTATCGTCGTCGCTGGGTGCATATTCCAGCAGGCCCTCGTCCTCGGTGCCGATGAGCCAGGCATTGCGTGAGGGAATCTTGACGATGCACGACAACTTGGTCGCCGGGACTTGGTCAGAGGCGTATTGGAATTGCAGTTTGGAGCCTTGGATCCTGTAGACGAGCAGCCCTTGATCGGTGCCGACGAGGCAGTATTCGGTCCCAGACACCTTGCCGATGCTCAGGCTGTAGATGCGCCGGTCCTCGATGCCTTCTGAGAATTGTAGCTTCACGCCGTTGGTGTCGAGCAGGTAGATTCCTGACTGTGAGGCACACCATATCTTGTGCTCGCTGTCTTCGGCAAATCCGCTGATCACAGTCTTGATGCGGCTGCTGTCTCCAAGCGGTCTCACGCGCATGTTTTGCAGCAGGCTGATGTGACCCTCGTTGTGGCCCAGCCATATCCGTCCACGGCTGTCCCTGAAACTGGAGCGCGTAAAATCCTCAGCCAATCCGTTGGATTGGTTCAGGAGGCTAAATTTCGCGCCGTCAAATCGGTAAAGGCCCTCGTCGGTGCCGAGGTAAAGAAAACCCTTGTCGTCTTGCACGATGGAGTAGACATAGGTCTGCATGAGGCCTGACTCCTCGTTGTAGCGGCGCAGTTCGTAGGCCTGCGCCAAGCCCCGGCTGGGAGCAGCGAGCAGAACTGCAAGGGTCAGAAGCACCGAAAACAGTAGCTGGGTGATTGGGAGGCCCCCAAGTGTGGCCCTGCGATGGGAGAGAAATGACATCGGGCGAATCTTCTTTATTTTGGATCGGGCCTCACATTGATGATCGGCGTGTATTTGGGTGGTCCGCCGATGGGAATCGAGAAAAACGGCATCGATTCTCCATATTGATTCGTCACCCTGAGCACCACGTTGTTGTTGTTGACGGCTTTGGATTTGATGAGTTGGATGTCCAGTGAGGTGTTTTTCTCACGGTCAAACACCTCGTGCTTGCTGATCGCCCAGGCATCGTCGCCACTCATGCGCACCGGCTCTCCCTTGCGGGCGATGCTCACGATGCGGATCATTCCGTCGCCATCCCAATCAAAGTTGAATTGTTGCACGCTCACCACATCCTTGTCGATGAAGGGGTAGATGTGGCAGATGGCCGGATTGTTGGGAAGCCTAAATGTGTACTCGTAGGTGAATGCATTGGCTCCCAAGATGTTGAGGTTGCGATCGGGCTTGGTGCTGAGGTAAAACTTGTAGATGTTTCCATCGTCGCCACTGATGCCGTCGGTGATCACCTTGAAGATGTAGGCATCCATTTTCTCAATGTACTCGCCTTCTGAGGGGTTGTAGGGCCCAAATGTGTACCAATTGTTGTCGTATTTGGGATCCACGGCAAATGTCTTGGAATCCAGCAAGGTGCCGCTGTCATAGGCACCCGTGGGACCTGCACCTTTTGCATCCTTGGAGGAGTAGGCTTCGGGACCGCCGTAGACCGAGAATTTGCATTTGCTGTTGTAGTCGCCCTTCATCTCGTCGAGCGTGCCACCTACGTCTGGATCAAACACCCTGATGTAGATCGGATCCTTTTGGCTCTTGGGCACAGAGAGAAAAAAGGTCTGCGAGAAATCATCATCGCCCCACGAGGTCACGCCTGCCTTGCCAAATGTGATCAAGTAGGGGAAATTTTCCTCCACGCCCGGAAATTGCTGCCCATGGCTCGATGGATGGATGATGCCTCCGAACAGCACGGCTGCGATTATCCACCCCAAAACGACGTTCAATCCCTGCTTAGTCTCTTTCATAATCGAATTGCCTAAAGCGATCGGTCCTAAAATAGTACAATTTCCACCGAAATACCAACGGCTTTCCATCAACGACTTCATCTGGCATTGCCAACATCGGTTATCGGGGCACGGCGAATAACCTGAATTCCACACGGCGATTGTACTGCCGGTGCTCAGGATTGTCGTTGGGGACAGCCGGTTGCGACTCTCCAAAGCCCTGGGACTTGATGTTGGCGACGTCGTATCCCGATACAATCATGTACTTCAATACGGAATAAGCCCGCCTGCGACTCAGGTCCATGTTGTAGGCATCGTTGCCGACGTCGTCGGTATGCGCGAGCACCTCCACGCCAAAATCTGGATATTGAATGAGCACACTCGCCAATCGCTGGATCTCTCGGTAGGACTCTGGACGCAGCCGGTCGCTGTCGAAGTCAAAGAAGATGTTGTTGATGCGCACGGCGTCGCCCGAGGCCACCAACTCGGCAATCTGCCGCAGCGTGATGCGCTCACGCAGCAGGACATTGCCGGTATCGATGGCGGTGGCGGTCGTCAAGTCCAGAAATCCACTGGCAGGCAGGTAGTCATTGACGGCGGCCGTCCAAGTGTAGGTTTTGCCATTGTCCAAGCGCAGCGTGAAATTCCCAACGCTGTCGGTCGTTTGGTCAAACACGACCTTGCCACTCCCAAATTCCTCGATCGTAATTTCCGCGTCCAGGGGATAGCCCTCCCGGTCTGTGACCGTGCCACCAAACAACGTGTAGCCCGATGGTGACTTTTTCAGGGGAATTTTCACCGATTTTGGGGCGATTCCAGCGACAGGGTTCTTGCCGGTGACCACCACCACGATCGCATCGTCAAACCCCGCTTGCTG
>JANMIM010001350.1:0-1371 GCA_031375795.1 Bacteroidota bacterium | reverse complement strand
GATGCCGCCACCCGTGCCGAGCGGCACGGTCTCGACGGCATACTCGATGTCCATTCCCAGCCACCGGTATCCAAAATGGGCCAAGATCACCTCCCACTTGTGGCCGACAGAGAGGACGACCTTTTGCACGCCCACGCGCTTGAGCAGGGGAAACAAATATTCCAAAAACGGACGCCCAGCGACGGGTGCCATGGGCTTGGGGACCTCGCTCACGACCGATTGCAGACGGGTGCCCATGCCTCCCGCGAGGATGATCGCTTCCCTTGGGTACAGATTCATAGCCCAAAGAGCTGTGATTCAACCAATTCGCAGATGATGTGGCCGAGCAGGATGTGGACCTCCTGGATGCGTGGCGTGTCTTTGCTGGGCACGTTGAGCAAGAGGTCGCTGTGGTCGCGCATCTTGCCGCCGGTGGCCCCGGTCATGGAGACCGTGACCATGCCTTGTGCCTTGGCGACCTTGAGCGCCTCGATGATGTTGCTGCTGTTGCCGCTCGTGGAGATGCCCACGAGGACGTCACCCTCACGGCCCTTGGCCTTCACGAGTCGGGAATAGACGTGGTCGTAGCCGTAGTCGTTGGCGACGGCGGTGAGGTAGCTCGTGTTCACGTGCAGCGCCTCGGCAAAGAGCGGGTCGCGGTCGTGGTAAAAACGGCCGCTCAGCTCAGCGGCGATGTGCTGTGCATCGGCTGCACTGCCGCCATTGCCGCAAAAAAGGATCTTTTTGTCGGCCTGCAGGGCTTTCACGATCACTGCGACGACCTGCTCGACGGTCGCGATCAATGTTGCGTCCTCGAGGGTGAGGCGCTTGACCTCCATGGAGGCCTGTATGAGCTGGGAAATGCGTTGTTGCATAGCTTTTCGTTAGATCGACCAGGTCGTGAGACCATTTTCGGTGAAACTATAATCTTGAACGTCGCCGCCAAACGCGCTCAGGGCTTTGGCGACGGCAAATCGGGTATTGACAGGACAATAGAAAAAGATGTATCCCCCACCGCCCGCGCCTGAAATCTTGCCGCCGGTGGAACCCGCCGCGATGGCAGCTTCATAAAGCTCGTCGATGCTGCTGTTGCTGATGCCCTCGGCCATCGCCTTTTTGTGTTGCCAACTGCTGTGCAAGATCGGCCCGATCTGGGCGATATTGCCCGTGAGCACAGCTTCCTTCATTTCGATGGCGGATTTTTTCACCTCGTGCATCGCCAAAAGCGGGGCTTCCTTGCTGCCCGTCACATTTTTGCTTTGGTTTTCGATGATCTTGCTGCTCTCCCTGCTCGTTTGCGTGTAATACAGCAAGATATTGTGCGACAGCTCATTGCGGTAGGCACTGCGAACGCGCAAGGGGTTCACGATCACCTTGTCGTCGCCGTAGAAC
>JANMIM010001309.1:0-4672 GCA_031375795.1 Bacteroidota bacterium | reverse complement strand
GGGCAAGCTCGACGCCGTCACCGACAAGATGACCAAGAGCGACCGCAACTGGTTTTTCCGCACGGTGATGAAACTCATGACCTGATAATTTTTTTGAGCGTAATTTTCATTTTTTCCTGAAACTTTAAAAATGTCGGAAGGCATCAAAAATATGGCTCTCTTATCTGGAAAACTCATCGTGTACGACGGCGCTTGCCCGCTTTGTATCTCCCTGAGGGACAAGGTTCTGAGCTGGGGAATATTTCCCAAGGAAAAAGTCGCGAGCTACTACGACCTGCAACTCGACCAGCAAGGGCAGGTCGATGCCAGCCGCTTTCAAAACGAGATGGCCCTCATCGACACCGCAGGTGGCGACACGATCTATGGCCCCGATGCGCTCAAGCGCATCTTCTCGGAACGTTTCATGCTGATGCGCCTCTTCTTTGCAATCCCGGGCATCATGGCTCCCATTCGCTTCATCTACAAGGTCTTGGCCCGCAATCGCTATATCGTCGCGACCCCGCGCAAAGACATGCCGGCCTGCGATTGCGAACCCAAAGGGCCACTTTTTTACCAATTGATCTACCTGATTTACAGCCTCGTCGTGGCCTTGGCAGTGACGTTTTGGTTTGGCGCTGGCCTCCAGACCTATTTCCCGCAAATGAGTATACTCCAATGTGGCGGCGCCATGCTGTTGATCGCTGGCACCGGTTGGATCGTTCAAGGGTTGCTTACGTGGGCGGCTTTTGGCGAAAAAAGGTTCCAATACCTGCGCCACATGTTCACGGTCATGCGTAAGGGCGTGATGCCTTTGTTGCCGGCGGCGATCTTGATGGCGCTCATGGATGATCTGCATCCCATCGTTCCCGTCCTTTCGGTGTTGCTGAGCGCCACGCTCATGCTCCGGCAACATTACCTGCGCGTCTGGCAACTGGGGCGCTCGCAGGCTTGGACTTTGATTTGGTTTCTATCGCTTCAGACCACGGCTGTCGCCTGGCTGATGTTCGTCACACATATTATATAATGCACATTGATGGGCTTCCTCAAAAACCTTCGCTTGCAGTTCCAAGGTGAATTGCACGAAATCTACCTGGTCAATTTCTCTGTCGACCCAGCCGAGCTGGAGGATGCATTGCCTGCTCCGCTGCGGTTGCGGCTGGTCAACGGCCGCGCCCTGATCAGCATGGTGGATGTGCGCTTGATGAACATGAAGGCAAAGGCTGCCTGGTTGCCCTTCAAGTTTCATTACCAGCATGTTGCCTTCCGGGTCTTGGTGCAGGACGCGCAGTGGAATGCCGATGGGCAGAACCATGGCATCTATTTCCTGCGGTCATTTACAGACAATCCGCGCATGGTCTCTGCCGGAAACTTGCTCACCAATTATCGGCTGGAACTGGCGCACTTGGAAAATTACCCCTCGGGATTGCGCATCCGCAGCGGCGACCAACGCTTGGAATACCAACTCACCGACCCCGTGCATGCGCATGAGCAAGACACCAAATCCATTGCCTTGCAGACGACGCTTTCCGGCATCGACCGGGCCTGGGCGATGGAGGAAAATGAGCTCCAAAAAACCCAAATCATGCGGGAAAAATGGCCCTTGGAGGCCATGAATTGCAACCGATTCAACACCAATTTCTTTGAATCCGCCAAGTTGGAAGGGGTATTTCGTGTGCCGGAAACGATTCATTACACCTGGCTGCCCGCCGAGACGATCGAGACCTTCACGCGCCAACCGATTCCATTTTCAACCGAATTGTCCTATGCCTGAATCCTTACAGCCATCGAAAAGCATCCTGCTGCTAGGCGCCTCGGGCAAGATCGGCCTTGAAATTCGCAAGGCCCTTCATGCCCAGGCCACTGGCATCCCAGTGATCTGCTGCAGCCGCCAACCTTGGGAGGGAGGCACTTTTCCAGAGGAACATTGGCTGGTGTTTGATCCATTTAGCTCCAAATGGGAGTTTCCTGCCCCCATCGGCGTGGTGATCAATGCCGTGGGGGCGATCCGCGAAACCCGCGAGATGAGTTTTGACAAGGTCCACATCGGCCTCACGAAGCTCATTTTGGCGCAGCATGAGGCGATGGGCCGACCACGCATCGTGCAAGTGAGCGCCTTGGGGGCCGATCCCATGCAGGAAACCGCCTTTTTGCGCAGCAAGGGGCATGCGGATGCCCTGTTGCAGGACCTCCCAAATGCGGTGGTCTTGCGGCCCAGCATTGTCTGCACGCCAGACACGATGCTCTCGCAAAAGCTGCGCAGCTTGCTCAAAATGGCGCGTTTCTCTTTTGGCAAATTGCTGGTTCCGAGCGGCTTCCCTGCCACCGAGATCCAACCGATCATGGGGGCGGATGTCGGGCAGGCGGTCGCCATGGCGGCACTCCATCCCCACCATTCCGGTTCGATCGATCTTGTAGGGCCTGAACGCATTGCCTTTGGAGCCTTGCTGCAGGGAATGGCCGGCGCGCAGGGGCGAGACCTGCGCCTCGTCGAGGTCTCTCGCGAGATCATGGAGACCTTCGTCAAACATTTTGTCGCGGTTTGGTTCCCCGATCTCATCAACTATGATCAATTCAAGCTGCTGTTTCAGGACAATGTCGGCGATATGAGCCAAACTGCGGACCTGTTGCAGCGAGATCCGATCAGCACCATGGCATTTTGGGAGGCAGAGGCTTTGGGAAATGCAATGCCGGTCGACGCGGATGTCTTTCCACTTATACACAACATCCCGGTCGCCCAAACGGAAATCTCATCATCCAAGTGAATCGGATGGCGAATTTGCGGAGCATCCAAACGACTTGGCTTTGCTGGATTTGGAGCCTTGGGAGGATATGGAATCGTCGGGACCTTGACACGTAGGTGCATCGCTGCGGTTTGGGATAGGCAAACTAGCATAAACAATTGATCATCAATTATATACCGTAGGGGCAGGGCATGCCCTGCCCCTACGGCAGGATCGCCTTTCTCTGAACAAAATACCTTGATTACTAGGATTTTAATTCGTTTCTTATCCGAAACAGAGGTTAAATGGATCGGTTTTGGATCGGTCATTGATTGGACGCTGTCCCGCCTGCGGCAAGTTGCAGATATACGCTGAGGCGGACAATGGCCATGGGTTCTCAATTGACGACATCGGGCCGGAGACTTCGGCAACTCAGCTGCAATCGTGCAGCTTCCTGCAGCCCGCAAAATTTGTTTTGCAACAATTCAGCCAAACGATGGTTTTCTTCGTATCTTCGGAGGTAGGCAATTGCGCCTAGATTCATCAAAATCATTCTGTATGCCCTTTTTCTACGCGTCGGTCGGTCCAGATCTTGGTTTACAGCAGGCAAATCTGCCTTTGGAAATGCAAACTGCGCTGTTTTCGGTGTTTACAACTGCTGCTGCCTTGTTGACGGTGTACTTGCTTTTCATCAGGTTCCCATGGCTCACCGAGCGCCTCGTGCAGGGCTTGCGCAACCTCTATGCACAGGTCACGGGCACCAAAAACGAAGCCCGGCTCAACAAAGTCGTCTGTTATCATTGCAACAAGGGCATGGGGCTCTACAATCCGATCTATACCCACATCGAGGGGGAGCCACATATCGAGGGCACTTGTAGCCTTTGTGGCGGTTTTGTGCGCGTGCGGTTGAACTGAATTTCCTGAAACTTCCTATTTCTTGGGTGCGCGAATGGCAAGCACATAAGCGGCGAGCGACTCCACCGCCACTTGCGGCTGCGTGTACACGATCAGCGGTTCGCGGCGCAGCCACTCCTCCATAAAGATGAACTCATTCACCATCTTGCCTTGAATCGCCGCCACCAACATGTCGATGGCCGGATTTTTGCCCTTTTTGCCCTTGCTCACGCGGTCGTAGCCCATCGCAAGGTTGAGCAAACATTCCTTTTCCTCCGTCATGTCAAATTCAGACCTGCCTCCCCCCAATTCGCGGTGATAACCCGGCTCGTAGGCCCAGAGCGCCTTGCAAAATGCATACAGCATCCAATCCATCGCAAAATGAATCTCCACCGCGCCCTCGACCTGGTCCAGACGGTATTGGGGTTCGAATTCAATATCTTGGAAATTTCGCCTGTCTGCCTTGAAAATCGTGGCTGCAGCGGCGCGTATCGCCTTGGAGTTGCGGTTCAAAACCCAGGCGATGGCGATTTCCTGGGAGGCTTCCGCATATTGTTTCAAGACCAGTGCATTCTCGGCAAGAAACCAATGCGCCAAGTAGTCGTGGAAATTGGCGGATACCGATTGGCGGTACCATTTCATCGCCTCGACCGGGTTGCCTTCCTTCTCATAGGTCTGGCCAATGAAGGTGGAGATGACGGCGATGTCTGGACGAATCTCACTGATCTTCAAATAATTGCCCCTTGCATCCGCAAATCGTGCCGCAGCAAAATCAGCCTCGGCCTGCCGCAAATACCCCTCGGCGACGGAGTCAAACACATAGGTGCCGATGGCCAATTGTCCTTCCTCCAGCTTGGAATATGTGAACGGCGTATTCTCGTCGCCCAACGTCACGGGATCGGGGATCGTCGATTCGCTGGAGACCACCTGGAACTTGACCTTGGACTTCTCCATGATCCTGAGGATCTCGGCGGGCTCGTTAAAATCCTGCGCGGGCAACCATTCTGCAAAGCCACAGATCAGCGCCAGAAACATGATGCCTTTGGCTTTCCAGCCGACAAAGAAGCGATTGCCCAGGC
>JANMIM010001287.1:0-2959 GCA_031375795.1 Bacteroidota bacterium | reverse complement strand
GACAATGGCCTGCTCAAGGAGCGGCTATTTTTCAAGGACGGGTATTTGAGGAAACGAAAGAAGGTGAAGCGGTGATCAAACAGTCGCCATCCCAAACTCCTGCAACATCAGCGCAAAGGTCAGGTCGTCTGTCAGTTCTTCTTCGGCGACCGGGACATGCTCGGGGGCCACTGCAAAGGCGGCTTCGTCATAGCGGTAGAGCGTCCATTTGCCCTCGTGGTATTCCAGGCTTGTGAGATTTTCCATCCAATCGCCACTGTTGAGGTACATCACGCTGCCGTTGGCGGTCGTGATCTCGCGGATCTCGGGTTTGTGGATGTGGCCCACGACGACCATGTCATAGCCCTTGGCGATCGCGGCATTGGCTGCGATGTCTTCCCAATTGTGCTTTTTCTTGACGAGGCCCTTCACCCAATCCTTGATGGCCTTGGAAATGTAGCGCGGCCTGCCGCCAAACTTGGAAGTAACAGTATTGAGGATCTTGTTGAGGCGAATCGTGCGATCATACCAGCGGCCACCCCACTTGGCGAGCCACTTTTTGTGCATCGACTTGTCGAATGCATCGCCATGGAAAACCCAGACCTTCTTGTCGTTTTGTTCGAGCACGACGTGGTTCAGGATGCTGAATTTGCCAATTTCGAAGCCCAGGTAACGGCGCATCAATTCGTCGTGGTTGCCACAGATGTAGTCGACCTGCACGCCTTCCTTCAATAGCTGCATGAAGTGGCGGATGAGCGCAGTATGGTTCTTGGGCCAGAAGTGCTTGCGAAATTGCCAGATGTCGATCATGTCCCCGTTGAGGATCACGCGCTTGGGAGAAATGCTCCTGAGGTATTTCAACAGCTCATCTGCGCGGCTCCCGTGGGTGCCGAGGTGAACGTCTGAAATGACGACAAGATCAAGTTTTCTCTTATTCAGTGACATCGATTCTCTCGGCTTACGGGCGATGATGACGCTGGGTTCCCGACAGCCTACTTTTCATTGCAAAATTAAGCGGATTCCTCGGAAAATGCCATCTTTTGAGCCGGCGCGTGGAAGTTTAACAACTCCGTTGCATTGGCTTAACAAGTGGGGGGATTTGAGAGGTAGCAGGTAGCAGATCCAGCACCCACTACCTACTACCTGCTATTGGAATCTTCAACCGCAAATAAGCCAATCCCGGGTTGCTGACCTGCCGATAGGTCGCCCCATCGGCCCGCATCCATATCCCGACGGGCAAATTCTTCTCGATCTTGAGCTCCATGCGGCAGAGTGAGGCGTAGCCCATGGGGTTTTGTTGGATGTATTTTGGGAAAAGGGAGGGCTGTGTAGCAAACTGCGGCAAGGGCCTGATGGCAGGGGTAGCACGCGCGAGGTCGCCCGTTTGCAATTTCACTTGGGCGTGCAGCAGCGATGCCATTCCTGGGAGAATGAGCATTAGCCCTATGAGCAGCCCCGCGTATTGCAATCTATTCATGTTCAAGCATACGGATGTCACGCCTATTTGGCTCAACTGCCCCCAAAAAAGAAGAGCTTTCCAAAGAATCCTGCACTTTGATAGAGCACATGTTGCTTGATCTTGGGTCGGCTATCGGGGTTGCTTCCGAGCCGCTGGAGCACGCGCTTGGTCACATTGGGGGCACGTAGAATGCGGGCTGCGTCCTCTGGGGTGCAATTGTCGCTGATCTCGTAGAGTTTCCATTCCGGGAAATCGGGCTGCATGATCGCCTTGCCCAAGTCATCGAGGTCTGTGCCACGCAAGATGTCTTCCAAGATATGTTGCGGCAGCTTGTACAAGCCTGGACGGCTCGTCATGGCCTTTTTCACATCGCTGTCTGAGTCTGTAGCCAATTGCTCGATGATCGGAATCGATAGATTTGGACGCTTGGCGACCGCCACCCGCACTTGGTAATAGACATCCGAGTCGCAGAGCTTCATGAGCAAAGTATTGCTCGTGTTGGGGTGCTTGGCAAGCGCTTCCAGCACCTCGTCCTCGTCGGACAGCGCGTCGTAGATCTTGTTCAAGACATCGTTGCTGAGGGTTTGGTCCTTGAGCAATTTGAGAGCACGCTCCTCAGAAATATTGTCGGGCAAACTGTCTGCGGTCACGATGACCGGCTTGGGATCCACCTTGCGGGTCACGAAAAAGGCATGTGAGGTCGGGGCCGGATGCAGGCGCAACCAAAGCGCATCGGGCAAATAGTTGGAGTTGCCGCAGTGGTCGCACTTCGGGGTGCGCGTGCTGCCGTCCACTTTGAGGCCGCCGCCACAAGAGAGGCAGCCAAACATCACAGGTTCCGCCGCCTGAACCACGTCTTTGCCCAGATCCTCGCCTGTCGCATCTTCATGCACCAGCAAGTCGGCCTCGTGGATGAGCGAGAGTGCAAGCGGGTTCGCCTTGCGCACCCGAATGCGTCGTTGGCAACCGGGGCATGCAAAGCCACCTTTGGGCTCTGCTTGTTTCATCAATTCGTCGGGAAACTCGGCCTTGCAATCTTGGCAGCGCGGCGGGCGATTGCCAGACTCGATCTTTTCGCTCATCCCGCCCAAATGCGAGCTGGTATTACCATAGCCCGGCTCGTGTGAGAGGGCATCTTCAATGGTCTCCTGGTCGAGCATGGAATCCCACCACTCCTGCGGGAGCTCTATTGCCTTGAGACAATTGCTGCACAAGACCTCATTGGTGAAGCCATTGACAGGGACACCGCCCCGGCAGTGCGGGCAGTCGAGCGAGATGCGAAAAGTATAAGCCGTCATAACCCTAAATATAAGGGACAAATTATCTTTGGGGATGCAGAGAATCTGGTTCTTCTTGTTTTTGTTGGGATGGACATCTTTGGGCACTGCCCAAGGCCTAAAAATCCATGCGCTCCAGGACAATATCCATGTCTTCACCACCTACAAAGAATACAACGGCAACCTCGTCGGAGCCAACGGCCTCTACGTCGTGACAGCGGCGGGCGTGGCCCTGCTCGACATG
>JANMIM010001262.1:0-3838 GCA_031375795.1 Bacteroidota bacterium | reverse complement strand
TCATCGCAGTTGCTTGCAAATTGCTCCGTCAGGCGTTTGGAGTCTGGAAATCGGGGATTTCGTTCAACGTGGAAAAGTCAAAAGAAAATTTCGATAAAAAAATGGCGATGTCTTGACTTTTCACACAGTACATTTCGACCGGAGTCTTTGGGTATTTGCAAGGCTCCGCAGGAGCCGCAGCAAATGCTCCAAGACGTAGCGGAGAAACGGAGTTCGGCGCATCCAATGGGGTAGAATTCGTGCAGGCCAACTTCATCAATGAACGATGAGGAAGATTTTGATGCACTTTGTGAAACACTACCGCGTAGTTGCGTTGCCCTACGTTTTTTCATTCCATATTGTGTAACATCCAAGTGCCGCTGTCTTGATCCTTTCAATCCTCCTTCATCTTAAAAACTGCCGCCCTCAATTGTCCCCTGAGGCTTTTTTCCAGTACGTTAGAATGGCAGCGGTCCCTTGGGCGGCCACTTCCATCGGCGGATCGATCAGCGGGCATTTCGTCAGCGAGAGGGCTTGGCCATTGGGGTGCGGTGGCGCCGAGGCTTGCAAACCTGCTTCCAACAAAGCTTTGAGGGGGCGAATGTCGCTGACTTTGCTTTGATAGAGGTTGAGCAATTGGAGATGCGTCTTTCCCGCGAGGGCCTGCAAGTCGCTCACGGCGGTGTTTTTCAGCCAGAGTTTTTCGAGGTTTTCCACGCTCGCCAAAGGTGAAATGTCCACCACCCTGGAATGTGAAAGATTCAGGTTCTTGAGGCCCCTGAGCTTGGAGAGGGGACTTATGTCTGTGACTTTGCAGTTGGAGACATCCAAAATTTGCAGTTCCTGAAGACCTTCCAAAGGCACGAGGTCCAGTACCGCGGTGCTGGAAATCGAGAGGAATTTGAGTTTGTGTAAATGCCGCATGGGTCCGAGATCGGAAAAAGGGATGCTGCTCAGCCTGAGTATTTCCAAATTGCATAGGTTCTTGAGAAATGAAACCTCATTGACCTTTGCTTCCCACATCGTAAGCTCACGCAAGCTGTCCACAGCCGCCAACGGCGCATAACTCGTCGCCAGAATGCGTACACAATTTAGCTTTTCCAATTTCCGCAAGGATGCAAGCGCTTGGATATCCTCAATTTTGTTGTCCCCGAGAGACAATTCCCGCAATTCCGACATGTGCTGCACAGCGGCGATTTCCCGAACTCTTGAACACGAAATATCCAAAATTTCCAGTGCACCCAGCGTTGCCAAAGGGGTGATATCTGCGACTATGGTCACCGACAGATCCAGCACCTAGAGACGCAGAAACGTCCCTGCAACGGTGATGTCTGCAATGTTGGAGGAGCTCAAGTCCAGGTGTTCCAGGGAGGTAATGCCATTGAGCGGTTCCAAGCTGCGGATTTTGCCATTTTCAAACTTGATCTTCCGCAAGGCTGTGAGCCCATTCAGTTGGGTATTTTTGGGTATTTCCAAAAATGAGAGGTCCAGCTCCGTCAACGCAGACAGCTTGGAAATCGGTGCGAAATTCTTGATGCCAGTGAAGGAGATATCCAGAAATTCGAGCGCGGTGAGCCGAGCGAGCGGTTCATAGTCGGTAGCTTTTACCCCAGACAAATGCAGGTATTTCAGCAGCAGCAAACCTTGCAAGGGGGAGAGGTCCATCACCTCGGTATTCCACAAGTTCAATGCCTCCAAGGCAACGAAATCCTGCAGAAAATCGATATCCGTGACTTTTGTACCATACAGATCCAAAGATCGGAGTTCCTTCAGGGCAGGTAGCCCTGCAAGATCCGTGTTGGTCACCTCGCGCAGGAGCAGTTTTTTCAATGCAGGAAGTTGCGCCAACAGGTGAAAATTGGGCGATGTCTCATCGTTGGAAGCGGTCTCGCCCGGCACTGCGCTCCCGAGGAGCGGATTTTTGGACAAGTCAAGTTCCTCCAGCCAAGGCAAATCCAGCAATTCGGCGGGGATGGATGGAAGTTCCAAATTGCTCAAATCCAAGGTCGTTGCAGAAGATTGTACCGCATCGCGGATAAGGTCTAAGGCGTTCTTTTGCATTGTATTGTTTCGAATCATTGTGAGCAGCAAAGCTATGGCATTCGTGTTGCAATCCCAAATTACACCGATTCAGCACAAGCGAGACATTGGCTTCGCCAAACTGCATTTACCTTCGGCGATTGCCTCACAGTTCTCCATTTTCCATTGCCAATTTTATTCATTGTCAATGACCCACACCACCACCGTATCCCTAAACTCCCGGATCGAATCCCCGTCAGGGTAGCGCATGATCGGCATGAAGCTGAGGCGCTTGCGTGATTTGCCTTGCATGTCGACGGTGTCGGTGCGTGCGGTGAACACGCCGAGTTTGCCGGCGCGGTCGAGCCAGAGTTCGCGGTCGAACGAGGTGTCTTGGTCTTGCCAATTGCGGCCGTTGGGAAACAGGAATTCGGGCTGCATGTACAGCTCCTCGGGCGCACTGGGTTTGGGCATCCAAGCTTCCCAGGCGATGAAGACAAAGGGGTCGGCTTTGCGGATCTTGAGGGTGTCGCCATATTGCGCTGACCAATGGTGGTCGGGCCAAGGTTTGTATCCGACCACGTCGCGGTAGCCGCTCACCGGCAGCGTCTGGTACCGCCGCTCAAATTGTGAAAGTTCGGTGACGCTCTGCGAGGATGTGGTCGCGGGGCGCAGGCCTTGGTAGACGAGTACGGCCAGCGTGAGCAGATTGGTGACGATGAGGACGTGATGCACTTTCATATTGCGCGGGTAGGATCAATGGACCGACGTGAAGTTAACGTTTTCTTTTTGCATCGGAAATTGGACGGGTGTACGACAAATTTGGAACCTGTTCGTCGGCCCTCCCCAAAACAACGCTGGGGGCCGACGAACGAGCATTTTGATTCAAGATTCGGCTGCGCCGAATCATTGCTTGGCGGACAATACCGTTCGTCGGCCCACAAGCGAGGCGGTGGGGAGGGCCGACGAACCGCTTTTTTTCTCCGCCCGCCGAATTTGTCGTACACCCAATTGGACTGTTTCCAAGCGGGGCGTTATCTTTAGCAGATGGATCATAGCCTCTCTCTCCAGGGTCGTGTGGCTGCGGTGAACCGTAGCGCCACGCATTCGCTCCAAAAACCCAGCGAGCCGTCGATCACTTTGCTGGCAGGTCTCGGCGTGCTGGGCGACGCGCACCTGGGCATAACGGTGCAGCACCTTTCGCGCATCAAAAAGGATCCCACGCAACCCAATCTGCGGCAGGTGCATTTGATCCATTCGGAGTTGCACGCCGAGGTGGGCGCGAAGGGGATGCCAGTGCTGCCAGGACAGATGGGGGAGAATGTGACGACGCTGGGCATTGATTTGCTGGCCTTGCCACGTGGCACGCGTTTGAGATTGGGGGAGGAAGCCGTGGTCGAGCTCACGGGCCTGCGCAATCCCTGCCATCAGCTCAACAATGTGCAGCCCGGTTTGTTGGAAGCCTGCTTGGGCCGCGATGCCGAGGGGAAGTTGATTCGCAAGGCGGGTGTGATGGGCATTGTTTTGGTGGGCGGTGTGGTTCATGCGGATGATGTGATTTTGGTGGAATTGCCGGAGGGAGAGTTGGTGGGGTTGGAACCTGTTTGAGTGGGAAGTGAAAAGTGGGAAGTGAAAAGTGAAAAGTTTCGTGGGCTTTGCGAACCGGCGCCTGTCGCGCCGTGTCCCGCACCAAAGGTCGGGGATCAGAGATCGGGGCGTCCTTTGCGGTTTCATTCCCAGCAGCTCGCTTGGCTCTGCGGACCGGCGCCTGTCGCGCCGCGTCCCGCACCAAAGGTCGGGGATCAGAGATCGGGGCGCTCTCTGCGGTTCATAATTCAGC
>JANMIM010001256.1:0-6758 GCA_031375795.1 Bacteroidota bacterium | reverse complement strand
TTCCGAATTTTGCACAGGATCTCCCACTTGGCGGCATTTTCGGGGGGATAATTCCCACCATGTCTTCAAAACGGCCATTCTGAAACGGCCTCCATGCCCTGCCCCTACGTCAAGTCATTGATCATTAACAATTTGGGCAATAAATTCCAAGCCCAACTTATGCGCCCAATCCAGAACTGAGGTTGCAACAGCCATTTTTTTGCCGGATCACCTTTTTGCAAATCAATCCCCGCGACGTTTTGCCAGCAGCAAATCATCACCCCCCCCCCAAAAAAAAACATCCCACCACCTTGCGGCAATGGGATGCGAAAAGTTTCTTTCAAAATACCCGATCAAGTCAGCAGGTTGCCGCTGCCTTGGTAGCTGTTGAGGGCCGCTGCCGACTCCACGTTGAGCAAGCCGAGGTCCAGGTTGATCGACGCAATGCTGGCATTGGTATCTGCGAGCTTGCGCTGCGCATTTTTCAGCAACAAGGTGAGCGATTCGGTGTTTACAAAATCGTTCTTGAAGCGGTACGCGAGGTGTGCCTCGATCGCGTTCAAGGCAGTGATCTGGGAGTTGAAGCCATCGGTGAGATAGTTGGTGAGGCCCGTGAGCGCCTGGATCTGCATCATGAAGTCGATCAGCTCCAAAAAGATGTTGCTGTAGGCTTCCAAGGCCGTCAACCCACTGTCCATGCACGTCTTGAGCACCGGTGCCAAATTGGGGTTGGGTGGCAAGGCACTCTGCGGTTTGGTGGGGCTGTTGGCAGCGTTGTAGTTCATCAACAGATCGTAGGTATTGGCGACAGCGTCGTTTACGTAGTTGATGTTGAACATGATTTGGTACACCACCTGCGACAAGTCATCGAGCTGCTGGTACACGCCGGGCACAGTGTCTGAGCCATTGAGCACCACGATGGCAGGGTCGAGCTGTGCCTGTGCATAAGTGAGTGGCTGTGTGCGCGTGCTCAGGAAGGCAATGTAGCTCTTGAGCGATGTCCTGAGCACTGCAATCTGCTGCTCCAGGCTTGTCACGTAAGTGAAGTCGGTCTTCGTGAACGTGAGCTGATCCTGATACATCTGCACCTGCTCCTGGTATTGCGCTTGCTGCTGTGTGAGGGCGGTGAGGATGCTGTTGGCATCATTGATTTCTGACTGGATATTTGAATAAATCTGCTGCGAATTTTGCAGGTTATTATTATCAATTGTTGACGTAGCCATTGTATTTTCGTTGGAGTTGATGAATGATGAAAAACTCAGCTTGCAAGGGGCTTGCTCACGGCTTGCTGCACCGACAGGACATCGCTGCCCACATTCATTTGTGCCTGAACCACATCGTTGTTGGCCTCATAGAGCTGCTCATTGGAGAGCCAACTGGTCATGTCTGCCGCGTAGGAGACAAATGCAGACTGCAACTGCTTCACGTCGCTCAGCACCTGGGTGTTGATCGTGGACACGAGCTGGTTCACATTGTTGAGCGTGGGCTGCTCGACGAGCGAGGTCTGGGCGATGTAGTTGAGGCCCGCGAGGAGCACTGAGACATTGGTCGCCAAGTCTTGGGCCACGGTCACCTGGCCCGGCGTGGTGCCGGCACCGACGATGAGATAGTTCAGGTAGGCCTCGTTTTGCGTGGTGCCTGTACCATTGAAGGTCTGGTACATCTGGGTGTTGATGTTGTTGGATCCACTTCCACCACCTTGCTGGCCTTCATCGATGTAGGCTTTGGCTTCTTCCCAGTTGCCATAGTACACATTGAGCAAGCCCTCGGCATTGAGCAGTGCCTGCGACGTCATCGAGGCGTCATTGTTGGCTGCCGTGGTAAACGAGAGGTACTGGGCAAAGGAATTGAGCATCGGCGTGGTCGTCTGCTGAAAATCCAGTGCCTTCTCGTAGTCATAGATATCGGCTAGCAACATGCCTTGGATGCCCAGGCCTGCGAGCTGCTGGAAAAGTGTATCGTCGATGCCGACCTGCACGAGCGACATGGAGTTGACCATGGTCGTCTTGTGGAGGCCGGAATTGTTTTTGAGGATGCGTTGCAGCGTGGTCAAGTTCTTGCCAGAGTTTGGTGCACCCGAGACCGAATCTGCATCGACCAGGGCCGGCGAAAACTCACCACGGATATTGCCATAGAGCAGCGCCGAGAGGTTTTCCAGGAAGGTCTTGCCAGCAGGGGGTGGAAAGACGGTGCTGTGTGGACCCGTCAGCGATGTGATGTAGTTGCCAGCGATCGTGTCGATCAAGGTGTCGGTCGTGTTCAGGCTCAACCATGCGCGCACCTGGTCATGCAGGTCCTTGGAGATCGCAGGCTCGATGAGCAGCGGCGTGGGCGGGGAGGTGGGTCCTGCCTTTTGCAACTTCCATGCGGTAGCCAGCCATTGTTTCATGTCTGCCGCATTGAGGTAGGAGTCGATCGTGCTCACCACTTTCTTTTCCAAGTCGGCCAATGCCTCGTCTTCCAGATAAATGTCGGAGTAGTTGGTGTAGCCACTCAGATCATTGACAAACTCTGGGTGCAGGGAGAGGTACATGAGCCGCTGCACGACATAGTTAAAGTGTGGATCGGTCGGGGGGCTGCTCGCTGGCGAACCTTGCAGTGTCAATGTGAGGTTTGCCAGCGGGTTGTAGGGCTCTTTGTCACCGTTAAACGGATCATTGGCGCAGGGGTACATGCTGCTCTGCTGCATGATGGCCCGCAGCGGTACATACAATTCAAACTCGGTCGGAATCTTGTAGCCCGTGACCGGCCCGTTGAGTTGATCACTCACGAGTTGCAAGGCTGCCGAATCTGTCACTGCAGCGGCCTGCGTCTGCAAGTCCTGCTTTGCCTGATTTTGCAGGGCGGTGCTGTTGGTAGACAGCGTGTTCCTAATAGCTCTTTGAATAACCCCCCACGCAGTCTTCTGACTGGTGAGGCTTACCGTTGTTGGTGTTGCCATTGATAAAATTGATTTAGCTGATTCTAAAAAAAAAACTTTGCAGACTCCGACACAGGGACATGCCAGCCTCATCGCCCTACAAGCCCTATTTGCCGAAGCACTATTGCAATCCGAGTTAAGAAGAATTCAGCAGAAAAAAAAGTGTCAATCGTTTTTTGGCATTGCCTTTTTCACCGTGAATCAGACGCATCGCGGCCACCTTATCCACATTGTTGCCGCAGGCCAAAAACTCAGCCGATCCAGCTTGCCTTTTTCAACTTTTGTGAATAGCTTGGGGTTTGATTGTTTGTCTCCAACTAGACAATAATGGCAATATGTGTGCAATGTTCAAGCACCTTGTCGGTGACAAGGTGTCTTGTAAGTTTCGTGATCTTGTTGACTTGGTGCGGTTTCTTGCAGGCACAGCCAGATTCTGCCGAAAAGGGGGCTGTCAAGGAGACCTTTTATGACTATGAGCCTCCCGTGGAGGCTGCGCCCAAGGCTCCTGTGGCTCCTCGCAATCAGCAGGTAACACGCGATCCCGTGGCAGATTCGGGCACCGCAGGGCCCCCTGCGGCTGGCGTGGGACCGACGGCCCAGCCCATCGCCCGGCCGATCGATTTCGGCTTGGTTTCGCACCCCTCCCCCCATGCGCGCCGCTTGCCGATACCCCTGACGATGACCGCCTCCCCGCCCACCCAGGCCTCCCAAAATTGTAGCCGTGGCAAATGGATCGTCTATGGCTTCCATTTGGGCGGAGAATCGTCGAGTGTGTGGAAAAGTTATCAATTCGACCTGCTTTCCCATATCGCCTACTGCAATTACAACGTCGATGTCCAGACCGGAGGTCCTGCCTCGTCCATGCAAGACTGGACCACGACGGCCCTCGTGGACTCCGCCCACGCCGCCGGCTGCAAGGTACACCTCACCGTGAGCACCGTCAATCTCAGCCCAGGCAGCTACACCTATACCATGCTCTCCAATCCTGTCGCGGCACAGGCTTGCATCGACAGCGTGTGCCACTATGTGCGTCTGCGCAAGGCCGACGGGGTCTGCCTGGACTTTGAGGACATGCAGCAGGAGAGCGACGCCCCGCTCTTTCTGAGCTGGGTCACCAGCCTGCGTGCAGCCCTGCAAAAGGACAACCCCAAGGCCGAGCTCGTCGTCGCCGGGCCGGCCATCCCGCCTTCCACGACCTTCACCCAAGCGGCCTTGTACCAAGTGATCAATTTCAACGTGATCATGGATTATGAGTTCTCTGGATCCTGGGACACGCAGCCGAGCTGCACATCCCCGCTGCCCGTGAGGTCGGCATCAGGGGCTTGGGACCTCACGGGCTCTGTGCAACGGTACTTGCAAGCAGGCGTGTCGCCGAGCCAATTGGTGATGGGCCTGCCATATTATGGTCCGGCTTGGATCACATCCGGCAACACGGCGAGCACCCCGCCGGGCACCTTTGACGACTACCCCACGATCGGCGGCATCCTACAGGGCTATCCCGGCAACGGGTATGTGCGCACTTGGGACGCGGCCTCGCAGTCCTCCTACTACGTCGCACCCAGCAGCGGCCAGTATCGGCAGGCCTGGGTCCTGGACTCTGCGAGCATGGCCATCCGCTACGACTCGGTCATCGCCTGGCAGCTCGCGGGCGCAGGCATCTGGGCGCTCGGCTACGACGCGGGCACCTCGCAGATGTGGGATTTGATCAATGCAAAGTTTGGTTCCTGCAAGGCCTCCACGCCCAGCGGATCGCCCGACACCGACCCTGCCTGGGTGCAGGACTGGCGATGGATTTTGCCTTGGGCATGTCTTGGGGCCTTGATGTTGTTTCTCGCCACGCTCTGGTTCAACCGCAAGGCCCGGGAGGAAATGCTCAACAAATATTGGCTGTTCCCCATCGGCGGATTCATCGGCATGACCTTGCTTGTGATCGGCTATGAATCGATCCGGGCCTACTTGCAATGCTGCATTTCGGCGAGGTTCCCATGGCTCATCTTGCTGGGGACGGCGGTCCTGGTCTTGGGTTTTGTGATTGGACGGTGGTGGGCAGATCGTAGGAGCAGGGATGAGTAGGGCTGGCTCAAGAGCATTCACAAGGTTCAAATGTCACCATACTGGCCCTGAGGCATCGGCATCACCCCATCAATATAAAACGCTGGTGAAAAATAATTTCCAGCATCGTCTTTGACCATTCCAGCTCCTGCAAAATAGGGGATGCCAGGCCTTGCAATGTAGGGTGAGCCTACGGGAATTCTCACGCATTTTAGTAGGCCATTCTTAGGTAAGGTTACTGCAAATGAGTTGTTTTGGTAATATTGGCCATCAGCCAATTTGAATTTGATGGTCACCACACCATTTGCCCCAGCGACAAAGGCTGCCCCCACGATGATCGGAATGCTGGACGATAGGAATGAAACGCTGCTGCAATCGATGCCTTGGATGGTGGAACGAGGGATATAATTGTTGCCGGTATTCGGTTGGGGAAGATTCCATTGTGCTCCACTGCCATCGGGGTAAGCGGAATAAAGCGCAATCCCAATAAGTCCAACGTTGGGAGGATAATCGGTGATGAATGCCATGCCGATTGTCCCTTGTCCCATCGGAACTGTGGCCGGCGTCAGGTCCCAACTAAGGTTGTCAATGTCCCAAGTGGGATCAATGGTGGTTGAAGGGGCAGGGATTAACAATCCGCCAAAAAACGTATCATCTGCCATCATATTTTCCTTTTCTCGAAGTTAGCAAATCCCCCATTTCGGCCATCAATATTTTTTGGAATCGGCGCATAATTGTCAGAATTGAAATAGGCAGTCATAGCCCTCTGCAAACGCAATATTGAATTGGGAATAGCCGGTCCAAAAAGTGGCGAATGGTATATAGGAAGTGCAGCATTCGCCACAGATCGCAACAACCTTGCCTTGCGCAACCACAACCTGCCCGACGCTTGAAAATCGACATCTTCTCCCGGCCTCTAAAGGATCCTATATTGATCGAAACCCAAAGCCATTCTCAGGATCCGCCCATGCTCATGGACACCTCTTTTCTTTCGCTGAACCGCTTGACTTTCACCGCAACCTCAACTAAATTAGCGCTTTGTCTATTGTCTATTGTCTATTGTCTATTGTCCAAAAAATCCTGCCGCCACAGGATCGTCATTTGAACGTCATACATCGTCACCCGCTATGAAATTCACCCCAGAGCGCCCGGCACCCGTCAAGGCCGCCCAAACCGACGCCCCCGCCCAGATGGCGCAGGAAGGCAAGTCCATGCCGCCGCCCGGCTTCCAGCTCGAGGCCAAGCCCGCCGTGCAGGCCGCAGCCCCGGTGCAAGCCAAGATGGCACCCGACAACGAGGCCGAGGCAGCCCCGCTCGAAGGCAAGGTCGCCCAGCGCCAGGTCCCCGAGGGCGAGAATGCGGGCATGTGCGTCGAAAACGCCTCCCCAGCACCCGCCGAATGGCAGGATTTCGCGCCGCTCTTCAACGATGAGTTCAAGTCGGTGCTCCACATGTTTGCACCCAAGGCTTGTGGCGTCGAGGGCGAGGGGGCCGAGAGCGCCACGCCGACGCCCGCCAAATATGTGAAGCCCGGCGAGGCCAGCGGTGCCGCCGTGAGCGCCGAGCAACTCCAAGCCCTCTTCACCGACACCCAGCGCCAAAAGATCACCGACTTCATCGGCAACCACGTGGTCCCCGAGCGCCTCTTCAACGGCGACGACGTGGGCCATACCACCGCCCAGCAGCGCATCCTCATGGCCCTGCGCGCTCCCGGCGCCTCGCAGTTCTCGGTGGAGGACTTCCAGCGCCTGCAGCACGACGAGCTCTCCCTGCCCGCCCGCCAGTTGATCCGCCTGCTGGCCCAGGC
>JANMIM010001255.1:0-3179 GCA_031375795.1 Bacteroidota bacterium | reverse complement strand
GACAATGGTAGCACCGACAATTGCGCGGGCCCTGGGGGCTTGCTCTGGACGGCTTCGCAAGACACCTTTGACTGCGGATCGGTCGGCACGCTCAGCATCGTATTGACAGCGGTGGACCTGTTTGGCAATTCATCGACTTGCAGCGCCAACCTCACCGTGACCGCCACGGCCATCATCGGATCGATCACCCCCGTGGTGCTCGCCAATGGGCAAAACATCAGCTGCCTCGGCGGGAGCGACGGCTCTGCCATCGCCACGGCCACGCAAGGTTGCCCCGGCTACACCTTCCTCTGGAGCGACGGCCAAGTCAACGACACAGCCGTGGGTCTCGCCGCAGGCACCTATACGGTGATCATCACCGACGTGAACGGGCAGAGCGATACGGTATCGGTCACGATCACCGAACCCGCCACAGGCATCTCGGGCACGACCACATCAACATTGGAAACCTGCGTCCCCGGCGCGGATGGCACGATCGACCTGACTCCGACCGGCGGCAATCCCGGCTACACTTATTTGTGGAGCAATGGCGCTGTGACGCAAGACCTCAGCGGCTTGGTCGCCGGCACCTACACGGTCACGATCACCGACACGACCGGCTGCACATTCACCGCCACTGAGACCATCGTGCTTGCCACCAATCCAGCCGTGCCCACCGTCAATCAAGCCGGCAACACGCTCACATGCACATCCACCGGCGTCACCTACCAGTGGTTCCTGAATGGAAACGCTGTGCCAGGCGCTACAGGCAGCTCGATCATCGTTTCACCGAGCGGGGGATCCTACACGGTCACGGTCACCGACACCAATGGTTGCACGGCGACCTCGCTGCCGACGATCATCGTGGGCCTCTCATCTGGGCAATATGATGAGCAGATGCACGTCTGGCCCAATCCGGCCAACCAAACCGTGTACGTGAGCCTACCCGGCACAGACCTCACACCTTGCGACCTCAGGATCATCGACTTGATGGGCCGTGTGGTGCTGAGCCAGGAAAACTTGGACCTGAGCAATGGCTTGGCCTTTGACATCAGAGGCTACGCCGCTGGCACGTACTTGGTGGAGACTTTGCAAGGCAGCACCCGCAGGACACTGCGCTTGGTGGTGAGGTAATATTTGCCGATTGGGGTGGCATTGGGTCACCTCAGTTGTGGGCGATCTCAAGATACCCGTTCGTCGGCCCTCCCCAGAACTACGCTGGGGGCCGACGAACGGGTATCTTGTTTCACGATCCGGCGCCGCCGGATCATTGCAACATGGACAATATCGTTCGTCGGCCCACTCCCGACGATGTCGGGATGGGGCGGGCCGACCAACAGCTCAACGCCCACACAGTGTTGCCGGGAAATCTAGATGTGATGCGTTTTTCGGATATGCTCCAAAAAGGCGACGTTGCTGCGCAGCAGGATCTGATAGACCTCCTCGAATCCAGCGGGGCCTCCATAGTAGGGGTCCGGGACATCGGGCGAATCGGGTGAAGGGTCGAAGTCCCGCATGAGGATGACTTTGGATTCCGCACCGGCACGCTGTGCGCCGCCCAAGACCTCGCGATGCACCGAGCGGTCCATCGTGAGGAGGTAGTCAAAGTGCTTGTAGTCGCGTGCCGCAATGGGACGCGAAGGTGTGGTGAGCTGCAATCCGTGCCGTGCAGCCGTTTCACGCATGCGTCGATCTGCTTGCTCGCCAGCGTGGTGCCCGGACGTACCGGCAGACTCGACTTCCACGCGGTCACGCAAGCCCGCCTCGGCAGCGAGATGCAGAAACAAACCCTCGGCCATCGGTGATCGACAGATGTTTCCAAGGCATACAAACAATACTTTGACCGGTTCCATGCCTCGAATTTAGGAAGCTTAGGGATGAGATTCCAATCAATTCCGACAATCTAGTTTTCATGGAATTGGGCGCTAAGCATCACGAAGTAGCGCTCGCGATTCCGCTGCGGGTGGCATGGGCTTGGGAATGAAGGGATTTTGCCCGAGAAGGCTTATTCCAAATTTGCCTTGCCGCGGTGGAGGGTGTAGACGGCCATGTCCCAAAACTGGCCTTGAAATCGTATTCGGTCCCGGAAATGGGCCTCTTTTTGGAAACCCATGCCTTCCAATAGAGAGATGGCGCCGCGATTTCCCGGATTGACCTTGGCCTCGACCGTCTGCAGCCCGATGACCTCCAAGCCAAAGGTCAAGATGGCCTTGACGGCCTCTTGTGCGATGCCCTTGCCCCAATATTCCGTTGCCATCTCGCCACCGATTTCGCCATGCAAGTTGTGGACCTCGATGCTGTTGAATCCGCAGGTGCCGACGATCGTCTCGCCCTCGCGCAGCACACCCGCCCAGCCGATCGCCTGCCGGCTTACGTAGGCCTGCGCCGTGCGCTCGACCAATGCCTGTGCATCCTCGATCTTTTGCATTTCCTGGCGGGCAATGAATTGATTCACACGGCCGTTGGCACGCATCGCCAAGATGGCTGCCGCGTCTTGGGGGCCGATTTCCCGGAGTTGCAGCCGCGCCGTCTTCAGGACTGGAAATTGGTCAAAAACCGACAAATTCAGGGACATGGCACATTGATTTCAAGGCCAAGTTAATGCGCGTGGGAGGAAATCCCAGTGCCGATGTTGCGGAAAGTCAGGGGCGGATGAAACTTGCATTCCACCAAGAAGGCATCATGCACGACGCATTTCAAGAAAAGCGAGCGGGACGCTGAGCCGCAGGCGGCCCTCCGTGGCAGCGATGCGGTTGAGGGCGGATTCCAGGGCACCAAAAACCTCCTCCCATTGTGGTGCAGGTACGAGTGCCTTCCAGGATGGCAAGAATCCCATCACGATGAAATAATCGCTCAAAAAAGCGCTGCCGTTGGCGTAGGTCATCGTCCAGCATTCCTCCACGACACGCGTCACCTCAAATCCATGCTCCAGCATGAGTGCCCGCAAGCCGGCCATCGTGGGCCGATGAGCCACCTGTGACTTGATCTTGGCCTGCAATTCAACATCTGCCACGGCCGCAAACGCTTGGTAAAATTCCCCGAAGGTCCCCAACAGGTTCGTGCTGAGGCACAATCGGCCATTCTCCTGTAGCAGACGCCTACATTCCCCCAATACTGTCCCTGGGTCCTCAAAATTGAGCAAACCCAGGCTGGAGACAATGAGGTCGATGGAGTTGTCGGGCAGGGGGATTGAAGCACCA
>JANMIM010001207.1:0-2024 GCA_031375795.1 Bacteroidota bacterium | reverse complement strand
CACGGGATCGATCCAAGGAAGCGATCATTGAGTCTCGGGCGAACCTGGCTAATTCTGATTCTTCGACTCAATTGCAACAGTATGAATTCGATCGGTATAGCCAGTCTTGGTCTCGTGTCGAATCGATGTTTTCGCCTCCCAAGATGATGACCATTTATGCGATGGCAGACGGGGCAATTGCGGTATATGATCGTGCGCGTTTGGGAAATCCAGCCGTTGGTCCGCTAGAGGCAGGGAGGGGAAATGAAGGCTTGCCACCTGCATTTGTTTTCAGCCAGCAAGAGGTATTGGACGGCGCATTCATCAAGCAAAAGGAAAAGAGAGACATCTATTTGAGCAACGGCCTCATCATGGATTGGGCTGGTTGGCAAAAAGAGAATGGGGAAGCCTTCGGAGTTTTGAAGAACGTGCTTGAGGCATTGTCGCCAGACAGTTCCCGACCAATGCGACCAGGAGAACTCACGCGCATCAGTATTGACGACGTTCGCGATATGCCCACCATCTTGATGGCCTATGGCGATGATCAGCCAGAGACCGTGCCGATCGTGCATGCCTCAGCGGCCATGAGGAGGATCGCCTCGCTCGCATATATGATCGTATGGATGTGGATGGAGCACATGCGCGTAGCCAAGCTCATCGGCGACCCACTTACAGACGAACTGCTCATCCTCCTCGACGAGGTGGAATGCCATCTCCACCCCAGCTGGCAGCGTAAAATCGTCCCAGCATTGCTCGCAGCCGTAGGCGAATTGTCCAAGGACTTGAACGTCCAGCTCATCGCCACCACGCATTCTCCTTTGGTGATGGCCTCCTTGGAGCCCCATTTTGATGCCAAGAAGGACAAATGGCTTGATTTGGATCTCGTTCAAAAGAAAGGTTCGAAGCCCAAGGTCGTGCTGACCGATCGACCATTTGAGAAGATGGGCGATTCAGAGGATTGGCTTACCAGCGATGCATTCGATCTCAATTCTACGAGGTCCATCGAAGCAGAGCAAGTATTGGAAAAAGCAAGCATCGCACTCTCAGATGAGGAATTCAATGCTCGCAAAGCAAAAATTCTTTATGCCGAACTTGTAAAAGTATTGCCCGCGACCGACATTTTTTGGACTACTTGGAATATCGTTGGGAAGAAAAAGGGGTGGTGGAAATGATAGTCCTCAAACAGAAGAAGGAACCAAAGCATTTTGATTCCAAGATCAGGCAGCGTGGAAAATCGTTTCTCACAAGTAAAGGCATTCCTCCAGATCGTAAAGTCGGTGCCACTTTTTGGAAGAATCGCGAATATTGGAGAGAATGTATCAAGGATCTTCATAAGTCGTATGGGGGAGTTTGCGCCTATCTGGGGATTTATCTGGAACTTGAGGCTGGCGGCGTGACAGTCGACCATTTTCAAGACAAAGGCTCCCACCCAAGTCTGGCCTATGAGTGGAGTAATTTCAGATTGGCATCGGCTAAAATGAATTCTCGGAAAGGGAAAAAGAAGGACGTCCTAGACCCTTTCGATGTGCCTCAGAATGGATTTCACCTTGAACCAAGAACAGGTCGAATTTTTCCAAACCCGAAATTGGATTCCGAAAAAAAAGCAATCCTTGAGGCGACGATCAAAAGACTCAAGCTCGATTCAAAAGCAGCAAGGCGCATGCGGCTGCAGAGAATCCAAGGCTATTTGGGACCCAAACCAAAAATCACGGCTGAAGGCCTCAAGATATACGCCCCCTTCATCCACGCCGAACTCAAACGCCAAAACCTCCTCTAAGACCCTAACCCCAGACATTTTCCATTCTCAATTTTCAATTTTCCATTCCAACATGCATCTCCTAGCAGAATCCGGCGGCACGAAGACTCAATGGTTCCTCTATGACGAGGACGGACTCAGAGACACTTTTCACACGAGTGGCTTCAATCCCAATGTGCAGGCCGAGGCTGAGATCGAGCGGCAGCAGCGGCTCGATTGGGGCGAACGCATCCCCGGTGGCGATGGGCTCACCGTGGAGTTTTACGGGGCCGGCCTCGGGGCGCAAGCT
>JANMIM010001041.1:0-4987 GCA_031375795.1 Bacteroidota bacterium | reverse complement strand
CCATGGAGACCCGTGGCCATGCAGGCCAGCAATAGGATCAGGGAGAGGAGCAATCGACGCATCAATTTATCAATTGGGTATGGGAATGGGGAAAACAGATTACGTCGGCGAGTTGGCACCTTCCCAGTGGGCAATCCCCGTCTACTTCACAGATGATCACTGCGTGATGATGACACGGTGCGGGCCACCGCCCGTTCCCATTCGGGACTTCCATTCCGCCCTCATTTCCTCCATTTTCTCCTTTACAATCACATCATATTCGTCTTTGGTCACGACCTTGCCACCCTTGGGTTGCTCAAAATCGTCGATGTTCATGGCCTTGAGCTCCACCGACTCTGCGGTGATGGTCGTGCGCTCATCGACGGCGATTTCCAAGATCAGGCCAGGCAATTGTCCAAAGCCATTGGGCCCGGCGGGGACGGGGATCGAGGGGCAAAACCAAGCGATGACCTCGGTGGTGTCGACCATGGTCGCGGCCTTCTGGCACACGAGGCCGGCGATCTGCTTGGCTTCTCCCAAAATCTTCCATTGCAGCTTCTTGGGTTCATCCTTGACGAGGAATTCTTTTTCAAAAAACTCCCGCTTCTCGGTGTATTTACCCTTTTTGAGGTCCCAATAGTGGATGTTCTTGTTGTTGATCATCATGCGGCGCATCATGCCTCCGCCACGACCCTCCATATTTTCAGTTGCCTCACGCTCGGCATCCATTTTTTCCTGCTTGGGAGCGACCTTGTAATAGGCAAATTCCGGCCCGAAGCTCAATTCCTTGTAGTTGGTGATCGACTTGGGAGCATTTTTCATCATTTGCTCGATCTGTGCCTTCATCGCAGGATCCATGTCTGCCGGGGGCGTCCATTTGGTCAGCATCACTTCGGCGTAGGTAATCACGCCTGAATTGTTTTGTGCTGCGAGCCAAAAAGGCAGCGCCAGCAGGAGGGAAGCTATTATTTTCTTCATCGGTGCATAAGATAATACGACGCAAAGCTAACAAACTATTCGCTTGAAGGCGGTTAAACAAAGTTAATGCCGAATGTACATGTCACAACATTGATTTTTTGACGCGATTGGCATAACATTGCTTTCAAATTGGAAAATATGAGATTCAAGGGGTTTGTTTTGTTGTCAGCAATCGTTTCATCGCTCGTTTTTGCAGGATGCAAAGAAGATCCAGTCCCCCCCAACAACCGAGTCCCTTGCAACGGCACTACGCCGACTTGGAACTCCAAGGTCGCTGACATCATCGCCAACTCATGTTTTGGATCGAGCTGCCATGGCAGCGGTGCGGCAGCGGGAGATTACACCACCTACGCGCTCATCAAGCCCGTCTTGCTCAATGGCAAGTTCGAGCAGCAGGTGATCACCTCGCGCATCATGCCCAGGGGAGGTGTATTGCCCGATTCCTCCCTCGCGACGCTGGAATGCTGGCTTGAAACCGGCTTTCCAGAGAACTAAGACATCCACTGCCAGCGACGCTTGATCGACCATTTCCGCATCGTCGGTGAAACGGGACGGGGATTTGTAAACAGTAAATTTCATCCTGTGGGAGAGACCACTTGCCCAAAAATCCGTATCTAGTTCCATGGGAATTCCTTTGGCTTGGAAAAGAAAGCTTTTCACAGCACTTGCTGGCCAGGTTGCTGCGTGCTGGGTCTTTGCCTTCATGGCCTGTCTCAGCCTATTTCCGACCATCCTGGCAGCGCAGGCTCAGCACGAAACAGCATCGTACGACGGCGTGCTTGTCGAACGAGGCGTGCTACTTCCAGATTTCACTTCGGCTTCGGGGATGTCGCTCATCGGCAAGGACCGGTGGCTGGCCGTCGGGGATGACGGAAACCACTTGGGCGTGCTGGATGGGTCGGGAAATCTATTGGCATTGCACCTGATCACCGATGCACAGCCATTGGATGAAAATGGGCGGGTTCCAAAACTCACGAAACGTGATTTTGAGTCGATCGCCAGTTATGACGACCACGGCATCATGCGATTCGTGGTCATGGGGTCGGGGACCAAGGTTCCCGCCCGCACCTTTGTTTTGCTGGGTGCTTATGTGGACGGCCTTTTGCAAACCCAGGAACTCCAGGCTGCGGAATTCTATACCCAGCTCATGCAGGCTGCCGACATCTCACCCGATAGCCTCAACATCGAGGGTGCAACCGTCGTCGGGCAAACCCTGATCCTCCTCAACCGAGAGGACAACAAATTGCTGGGCATTCCGCTGCAGGCGGCAATCGATGCGATGCGGCTCCCACAGCGCAATCAGCGACTGGAAGTGGACGTGGTGCGACTCAGGTTGCCTGAGTTTGCCGGGATCGTGGCTGGGCTTTCGGGTGCCTGCTCAGACTCCACAGGGACCCGCGTCTACTTCTCGGCATCGGTCGAGGACAATACCGACCCACTGATGGATGGGCAGATCCTGGGTAGCTATGTCGGATGGATCGATTGGCGATGGGGAATGAAGGAAGCCACGCCGACCACCTACCATCTCGTCGACGCCGAGGGAAACCGCAGCTTTGACAAGTTGGAGTCGGTCGAGATCCTGGGGCAAACGGAGGATGGCCTGCGCCTCGCCGGTGTCACCGACAACGACGACGGCAGCTCGCAATGGCTGCAAATTCTTGTGCCAAACAAGTATTTGCCTACTCAGTTGCTGCCGCAGGGCAGCAAAAAAGATTAAATTCGCTGCAAGATGGCAGCTCCCGCATACAACCCCAGCCTGAAATCATTTGTGGTGATCGACCGCCGCGATTTGCACGACGTCCATTCGGCTTCTGGCCTTGCCGAGGTGCCCGAGGGCTGGGCTGTCGTGTGCGACGACTTCATCGACCTGTATCTTTTGAACCCGGAGGGCGATTTGCTGGGCAAATGGCCGATCTCCCCGCAGCCGCCCGTCATCATCGAGGGGCGCGTTCCCAAGAAACACAAGCGTGATTTTGAGGCGATCGCTGCTTGGCGCCAAGGCAAGCAGACCCAAATGCTCATTTTTGGCTCCGGTTCCAAGCTCCCGCAACGCAGCCATGTCGTGCAGGTGACCTGGCAAGACAAGCTCCTATCGGCCATCGAGGTGCAGGCGGAGCCTTTTTACCAGCATCTCATGGCCACCGCCAAGCTCACGCCCGAGCAGGTCAACATCGAGGGCGCCACGGCATTTGACAATAAGATCATTCTGCTCAACCGTGGCCTCAACCAGTCGATCGTGATGGATTTGAAGGGATTTGCCAGCTACATTGCAGGCAATTGCAAGGGAGTGGCCCCGCAGATGGGCTTGCACACCTATCATTTGCCCGAGATCAACGGTGTGCAGGTGGGATTCTCAGGTGCCTACACCGACCTGCGACGCAACCGCATCTATTTCTCAGCCAGCGCAGAAGACACCGCAGATTGGATCCAAGATGGCGAAGTCCTCGGCAGTTATGTCGGTTGGATCGTGCGCCCGACGGCCCCAGACGGCGGTGAATTGTTTGCGATGCCTGTCGTGGACGAGGCCGGCGAGCACACCAAGGACAAGATCGAGGCCCTCGCGCTATTGCCGCCCGTGGATGGAAATGTGCAAATCATGGCCCTCACCGATACCGATGGCGGGCATTCGCAGATGTTGATTTTGGAGTTGCGCTAGGGCCATCGCAGCCAAGGGGCATAGGTATTTCCCCTACAAAAAACACTTCCCGTCCCCTCGATAGGTATTGGCCTGACCGACCAGTTTCCCGTCGCGCATGAGCTGCAATGCATTGAACCGCTCACACAGTTCGCCGGCCTTGCTGTGCCTGAAAAAGACAGGGTCGCCCAGTTCCAGCGGTTCTGCGCCCGTGTAGCGCAGGGGGGTCTGCACCTCGCCTGCACCCTCGTTGGGGTCGAGTTGCACGCCTGTGGGTAGGTAGGGCTTGGGCGCCTTCTCGGGGGCGATGGACCCGCTTGCGATGTAGCCGCCGCCATGGCAGGTATAGATTCCGGCCTCGGGCTGCCGCACGATCTCGACGGCAAATCCTGCGGCGGGTTCGTGTTTGAAATTGTCGTAGTAGTCAAAGATGTGCGACTGGAAGAAACCCGAACCTGCTGCGATCTCGGTCACGACCTGCTCCTCGCGGGTAAACTCCATGCTGCCCACGCCACCGCCATTGACGATGTCCAGCGTTGCGCCATCATGTAGCAACGCCTCGACAACCGCTTTGCGCAGGGCGGCCACCTTTTGGATCGATCGGCGCTTGAGCATGCGGATCACGACATTCTTGAGCCGCTGCCCGGGTATGCGGTCGCCCAATCCTGCGATTTGCGCCTCGTAGCCCATGAGGGCCATTAGTTTGACATGCTGGGCTGCCTTGATCGCTTGGTGCAGCGCCAATGCGGTCTCGACGGTGTGAATGGGGGACCTGTGTACCCCGAAATGGATGCCAGGCAATCGCATCGACATGTCCAGGTCGACGCACACAAGCAATGTGGCACCGCTTGCAGCAGCGATTTTGTCCAGCCGTTGCACATGCTCAGGCGAATCGACCATGCAGATGATTTTTTTGCCGGCCTTGGTTTCGCCGCAGATCCCCTCCAATTGCGCTTGGTTCCAGACAGGGTAGGCGATGAGCAGGTCATCAAATCCCAATTGGCTCAGCCACACGGCTTCGGCGCCCGTGAAGCACATCAAGCCTTGAAACACGGGGCTCAGTTCGAAGATGCGTCGCAACACGTCCACGCTGCGCACAGACTTGCTTGCCACGCGCACCTTCTTGTCACCTGCTCGGGACGCGATGGCCAGTGCATTGGCTTCAAACCGGGCCAAATCCAGCCAGGCAAATGGCATTTCCAAGCCTCGAAAGGCTGATTTGTAGGATGAATAGGTAGCAGGCTTCACAGGTGGAGGTCGCTTTGCATTTGCTCGCCCCCATGCATCCGGCGGTTCATCTCGGCCGCAGTGAACTCCGGCGGACGGGCATCATCGACGAGCTCGCGGTACTCGACCTTCTTGACCATTTCCAGCGCCAATTGCTTGAATTTCGTC
>JANMIM010001165.1:0-3474 GCA_031375795.1 Bacteroidota bacterium | reverse complement strand
TTTTTGAAATAAATACAGATGGTTTACTTCTTCAAAATCGTGGTCCTCGGTGGCCATCCACAGCACCGGGACGATCTTGTAGCCAGGCAGAAGACGACTCCAAGCGCGGGCCATCGCAATGATGGTGGCGATTTTGTACAGCGTGAACAATGGGCCACCCATCAGGCATACCTGATGGCCAGTGGTGACCGTAAATGTATTTTCCTGCGCCAGAGCCCGCACATTTTCCAAGGTAGCCTCGGCGGATGGCAAGTGCAGGTTTTGGGCCAGTAGTTCCTGCACCAGCAAGCCCCTGGGAGAGTGATGTGCTGCCCGTGCACGCACAAGCGCAGGCAGGTCAGCGCCCGGCCACGGCCAATCGACCATGGCCATGAGCTCTTGGTCGCCCGCGATGTAGCTGGGCTTCACTTCACGCTTTTCTGCTGCCAATGTTATCTTTTTTGAGTTTGTAAAGCACCATGTCCAGAACCAACAGCACCCCGCCGACACCGAGGCAAATCGCGCCGACGATCACCGGCTGCCAGATGAGCAAGCCGCCGATCACACCCAGCAGCGTCCCGAGATACTGAATATAGAGGAGTTGCTCGTTGGTGGCGCTCCAGATGAGCTGCTCCAAGCGCGCCTCGTCAAAGTGTGCCATCTGCTTGCTGAGCAAGGTGCGGATGTCGATGCGGTCCAAAATATCGAGTACGACCCGCAACAGGAGAACTTCGATTTCCTTTTCCTTCAACTTCACGGCCTCGGCGATGGCGGCAGACTGGTTTTCGACCTCCTCGATCACCTCCACCACGATGCCGGGCACACGGTTCAGGATATTGTCGATCAAGGCATCATAATCCTTGCGGTTGAGCTTCTTGTAGGCTTGAAACACAAATCCCGGCAGGCCGCCTTTGATATTTTCATCCAGTTTCTCGTCGATGATCACCGCAAACCGCTCCCGGGTCTCGGCCAGCGTGAGGCGCTCTTTGAGGAATTTGTACACCAGCAGTTTCACTTCGCGGCTGAATTCCTCGTCCTCCAGCAGGTTTTGAACGCCCTGCACGGTGAGCCGGCTGATTTTTTGAGTCAGGCCGCTTTGCACGATCCGGTCGCGAATGAGCTCCTCGTTCAGGATATGCTTGTGGATGCCGCCTGCGAGGTTCCAGACGATGCGTTCCTTGTGGGCGGGGATCAAGCCCTGTCCCCAAATCGGGCGACGGTAGACGGGTTTGAACAGCATTTTCACGGCCACCCAATTCGTGACGAAGCCGATGAGGCCGCTCACGGTCACCATGCGGATGAAAGCTTCCATTTGCAGGGTTTGGCCCAGCAACGTCCAGGAATCCTTGGGCCCAAAATCCAGGAAAAAGGAGATGCCAAATCCGATGCCGCAAATGATGGGCATGATCTTGAGGAATTGCAGGAAAATGAAGAACCCCAGCTTGCGTTTGCGCTTGGCGATGAATTCCTGCTCCTCGGGCGTGGGCGCTGCGTTGAAGACCTCTTGGAACTGAAAATGCTTATTGAGATATTTTTTGATCATTTTTCCGTTGTTGAATTGGGCATCCTAGCCCAATGCTACCGACCGCATCTTGCCGTCGTCGTTTCTAAAGAGGAATTTCATTCCCCATTTTTCATAGGTCCAAGCTTCAAACAGCTGCCCATTGAATTTCATGCTGTTTTGGTGGTCTGGCGAACCGTACAGGGTGAGGGTCTTGCCGCGGTCTGTCTGCCAGCCCGGAATGCCCTCGTCAAAGTTCTCGTTGGCATAAAAGATCCTGGAATAATAGCGTTCCAAGGCATCGACAGGTGTCTCTCTGCTGGGATTGGCGCGCTGCTGCCAGAAGGCAAGGAATGCTGCTTGCTGCTCGTCTGAATTCTTGATGGCCTTGAGCTGTGCAATCTTCTCGGGTGTGGTCAGGAGCGCCATCATGTCGATCGCGGCATTCAGGTCGGCAAAGACGTCCTTGAGCCGCTTCCAATCAATGAAGAAGCTGCGTGCCGACTCGGCAAGCAGCGAGTCGTCGTGGTAGAGGTAGACTTCGACAAGGTACTCGCCGTGGGGTAGCTCGGCGAGGTCCATGCGATGGTTCAGGTTGGCGCTGCCGCTGCGCGTGTCCACGACGGCATTGGCCTGGTTCATGGTCACATATTGGCTGGATTGGATTTGCTCGGCGTCGATGTGGCTGCTTTGCCCCGCGTTTTGGCGCAGGTACAGCACCGCCTTGGCGCGGTAAAATCCCGGCTGACGCGTGTAGACCATCACCGACATGTTCAAATGATCCGGTACGGCGGTGAAATGGTCGCCGAGCAGTGGCTGCGGGGCCAATATATCGCCAAACTCCTGGATCAACTGTGGGTCGCTGAGTGCGACATCGACCGAGAGGTCACGCGTGCGATGGGAAACCGTCTCCAGGTAGGCTCTTCCCGTGGCATGGTCCTCGATCTCCACGATCACCTCGTAATCCCCGGGCGCCACGTCAAACAAGAAGGTGTAGAAGAACGGGTCGATCCCAGACAGGAAATTGTGGCTGAATTGCAGTTGTTTTTGGCGGATCACCTCCATGCGGCCTTGCGGCATCCGCCGGAAGCTGATGCGGAGCGAGAGGTTGGTGGACAGGTCGCCGGTCTGGGTATTGATGTGAAACAAGGTCGGTTCCAAGCGCAGGTACAAGGCGGTATTGTTGGCACCCTCCTTCAGGTTCAGGCAAGAAACGTTGAATTGGGAGAGGGCAAATGCGCGGTGGGTGCAGCATAGGCAAAGCAGGAGGATGGCGATGAAAATCGGATGCGCGCTTGCGTATGTTGCCTTTTTTTCCACCCTTTAGACCACGGTTCCAAACAAGTCAAACTCGGCGGTGTCATACACCTCGACGTTGCAAAACTGCCCGATTCCCGGCACTTCCCCTGAAATCAGTACTTCATTGTCCACCTCTGGGGAATCATACTCTGTGCGACCGATCCAATATTCGCCTTCTCGACGGTCCACAAGCACCTTGAGGGTCTTGCCGATCATGGCGCTGTTGAGGTCCATCGAGATGTCTTGCTGGGCCTCCATGATGGTGGCAACCCGAAACTCCTTGACTTCCTCGGGCACGTCGTCCTCTGCCTTGTAGGCATGTGTATTTTCCTCGTGGGAATATTGAAACACCCCCAGGCGATTGAATTTTGTCTCCTTCACAAATGCGAGCAATTCCTGGAAATCCTCTTCGGTCTCCCCTGGATAGCCTGCGATAAGCGTGGTGCGCAGGGCGATTCCCGGCACTTCCTCCCGTATGCGCTTCACGAGCTCCACGGTCTTGGCGCGGGTGATGCCACGGCGCATCGCCTTGAGCATGTTGTCTGAAATGTGCTGCAAGGGCATATCGAGGTACTTGCAGATGTTGTCGCGCTCACGCATCACCTTCAGGATCTCCGTCGGGAATCCCGCAGGGTAGGCATAGTGCAGGAACTTCTTCTCGGCCCCCGACAGTGCGCCGCCGAAGTAGGCGATCG
>JANMIM010001148.1:0-2186 GCA_031375795.1 Bacteroidota bacterium | reverse complement strand
GCTACAACAAGTAGCGGTCGTTTATTTTACCGCAATCATCGAAAAGAGCGAGGCTGGATCGCGTAGGTCGACTTGTTTAGCAATAGTGTTTGATACAATAGTACCATACAAGTCTGTTTTTTCGCAGGAATGGTGTCGTAGGAAATGATTTTTGTGTGAAAACCGTGCCTTTTTTGTGATTGAATGTGAGAATGACGGCTAAAAACTTAATTTTGCAAATATTTTGAAATTAATACCAAAAGTAATTTTGCCCTTTATGAACAGGAACATGCGTATTGGCGGTGCCAGGCCATCCTGGTTTCTTGCTTGCTTGAGCTTGCTACTCGCAGGGGTGCTCTCCCTGCAATCCTGCAAAAAGGAGTACTTCGAACCCGATAGGATCAAGGATGCCACTTGGAACCCAGAGTTGGCCATCCCTTTGATCAAATCCAATATCACGGTACCCGAAGTGCTCGGCAGGTTTGATGACCAAGATGTGATCGTAATCGACACGACAGGCATCTTGGCGTTGCGCTATTATGGCAACATTTTCTCGGTGTCTGCCGAGAGCGTCGTTGCGCTCCAGAATCAGTCCAACACACAGACCACGGCACTCACCCCTGCCAACGTCGTCGCCCTTACCGGTGGCAACAATGTGTCTGTAGGACCGATCACATATAACATGCCACTCGACATGAGCAACTTCACGTCGGTGCCTGAGATCCAAAGCATCACCTTCAAGTCAGGGACGATGGACATCGCGCTGAACACTGCGTTTACCTATCCCACCACGATCACTGTGACGATTCCAGGCCTCACGCCTGCCTCGCCCATGACTGTGAATGGCGGTGGTTCGATCAGCGTGCCCTTGGCTGGCAAGACCTTGGATCTGACCCAAGGCGGCCCCGGCTTCAACAACATCGTGATCACAGCCGCCGGAACCATTTCCAGTGGTGGCTCGGGAAATGCCGGGGATCAGATGAGCTTGACGGTTGCCGTCAACAGCCCTGCCTATTCCTTGATCCTGGGCGACGTGAAGCAGCAAGCCTTTGGCGTGCCGTCGAGCGAGGTACGCATTCGCTTCTTTGAAAACCAGCAAGATGGTGTGGTCACCTGGGCCGACCCCAGGGTGAAGGCGATCTTCAACAGCCGTGTGGGCGCCGACGTGCGTCTGGACGTGCCACAGTTGGAGTTTGTCGATGCCAGCGGAGCCCCATTCTCCCTGATAGGCCCACTCTCCAGCCAGCCTGTCATCGGCCACAATGCGACGATCGGTGCCAATCAGCAGACGACCATCGACATCAACCGCAACAACTCCAACGTCGTGAATGTGGCCGCTGCCGCGCCCACCAAGTTGCGCTACACAGTTTCCGCCCTCACCAACCCACAAGGCGGATCCAACGTGAACTGGCTGCGTGACACCAGCAAGATCGGCATGGACATGGAAGTGTTCCTGCCCTTTGACGGTACTGCAGTGGACTTTGCAAAATCTGACACGACGCTCGTGGAGATTTTCCCGATCGATGGCGACATCCAAGAAATCGAGTCGGTCACTTTCCGCTTGACGATCGACAATGGATTCCCTGCCGATGCCCATGCACAAGTGTATTTCTATGACTCGACCTTGGTCGACTCCAACTTCACGGGCACTCCGATTCCGATCGATTCGATGTTTCCCACCACCAGGGCTGTCGTGTTCGCATCGCCAGTCCCCGGCGCAAACGGTCGCGTGGATCAAACCAACAAGAAGCGCACGACGCTCGACATTGTACTCACGCGTGACATGCTCAAGAAGTTGGAAGCCAACAAATTCACGCAGCTCATCGCACGTGGTTGGGTCGACACTTACGATGCAGGTTCACGCAACGTGCAGATTTTCTCTGACTACTCCATGGACCTCTACCTGGGCGTCATGGTGAAGATCAAGTACAAAGTCCAACTCTGATCTCAGGGTGTTGATTCGCATTGAACAGATATTTGAAACAGAAATAAAATGCAACTGAAGAATAAATTTCTGGTGCTGTTGATGTTGTGCCTCAGCTCGGTGGGCTTTGCCCAGACCGACTTGACGCTCTACAACATGAACTGGATACCGCAGTCCATGTACCAAAACCCGGCCCTCACGCCACCTACTCGCGTGAACATCGGCCTGCCGGTGATCTCCTCCATCTATGCCCAAGGTATCAACAGCGGTTTTGCTTTGAAGG
>JANMIM010001093.1:0-6555 GCA_031375795.1 Bacteroidota bacterium | reverse complement strand
TGCAATACGATGGCTGGAGCCTCCAATACTTTCAAGATTGGAACAGCAAACGCTACACGGTGGCCGACAACAGCGCCTCTCTGCCTGGCTTCACGACCGGTGACCTGACCCTCGGCTGGGAATTGCGAAAAATGAAGGACCGTGAAATCTCGATTCCGCCCACCGAGAGTAACCAATACAAAAGTGTGCGCACCTATTCCAAGAGAGGAATCTTGACCCTGCAAGCGGGGCTACGCAATCTGTGGAATGTCCAGTACCAGTCGGTCGCTTGGCGGCCCATGCCTGGCCGGTCGTATTTTGTGCGCTTGGATTGGACTTTTGAAACGGGGAAAACAGAACGATGAAAGCGCAAAAACAATGGCTGTGGGCTGCGATTGGAGTGCTCGCCATGGCATTTGCCGCCTGCAAGCCCGACCCTGATCCAGAGCCGGTCGACATCGATTATGAAAACGGCATCCTCCTCGTGAACGAAGGCAATTTCCAGGGTGGAAATGCCAGCTTGAGTTTCCTGGGCCGCGCGAGCGACACCGTCGTGCACGATGTCTTCCAATCCGAGCTCGGGCGGCCACTCGGCGACGTGGCGCAGAGCATCACGGTCGTCGGCAACCGCGCCTACGTGGTGGTGAACAATTCCAGCAAGGTCGAGGTACTCGACCTGCCCAAGCTCACGAGCGCTTGCGCGATCACCGCCTTGCAGTCGCCGCGCTACTTGCTGCCTGTCGGCAGCAGCCGCGCCCTCGTGAGCGATCTCTACAGCAAGTCGGTCCACGTCGTGGACCTCGCCAATTGCGCCGTCACGGGCAGCATGGCCACCGGCGGCTGGACCGAGGAAATGCTCCAAATCGGCAACCGCGTGGTCGTGACCCAGACCGGCACCGACAAGCTGCTCGTGATCGACCTCACGAGCATGAGCCTCGTCGACAGCGTCCATGTGGGCCGCGAACCCAACAGCCTGGTGCGCGACGCCAATGGCAAGCTCTGGGTCTTGTGTGGCAGCGCGCTCGGGCAGGCCCTGCCGCGCCTCGTGCGCATGAACGCCGATTCGCTTACGCCTGAGATCACCTTGACATTCCCCTCCACCGCAGACGCCCCGAGCAAACTCTGCATCAATCCGGCAGGCGACCGCCTTTATTTCCTGAATGGCGGCATTTTTGAGATGGGGACGGGAGACGGCACCCTGCCCGCGCAAGCGATGGTGCCCAAGGGCAGCCACAATTGGTATGGCCTCGACATCGATCCGCAGACGGGTCTCCTCTATGCCACCGATGCCCTGGATTACCAGCACAAGGGGTTTTTGTACCGATTTGCGCCCGGCTCGGCGACGCCGACGGCCTCGTTTACGGTGGGCATGATCCCCGGGGAGATGGTGTTTTTGCCTTGAATGCTGCCGCAACCCAAAAGGCAGATTTCCTATCTTTGAGCATGCACAGATTGATCCGACCCCTATTGCTGTTGTTCTTCTGCGCCCTGGGCGCTGCGGGGATGGCACAAACCGATCTGCCTCCACCCCCGGCGGTGCAGGCAGCCATGCAATTGGCCAGCTCCGGTTTCGATTCGCTGTTTGCCACGCTCCCCACTTGCGATGACAGCCGACGAAATACATTTGAGATGCAATACATCGACGGGGGCTTCTGGCCGGCGGGTGGCGCGAGCTTGCTCCAATGCCTTCGGAAACCGCAAATGGGCCTGCTTCATCGGCTGGACAGCATCGCCAATGACACCGATCGGCTGTGGCTCCATGCCCTGGCGACGAGCGTGGACGCAAAGCCTCGCAAATCCGGTCACCGCTTCCAACCTCTTTGCAAGACCGAGCCGCTCTGCGACCTCAACATCACCGAACTGAACGACGTCTTTTCCTGCTTCAATTGGCAATCGTCCGCTGGGGAGGAGCTGCGGCCCTTGCAGCGCAAGCAAGTCGTGCACGCCAATCGCAAAGCCTTGGCGGCGGCCTATCTCGCCGCGCCGACCAGGTATGTCGGCTGCCTTCAGGCGGCCCGTACTCCACTGGGGCCTGGTTTTGCGCTCAAAGTCTGGACGCTCGGGCGTTTTGATCCCGAGTGGCAATGGGCCTTGAGCGAATGCACGATCCTATTGCATTACGAGGCGGGACGGTTGGACGGCGTGGCGCTGCACATTGCCCAAATCGATGGCAGGTACACCGAGGACTTTTATGCGCAGACGGAGCGGTTGATGGTCTGGCAATGGGTCGGGGAGGAGGGAAGCTGCTTGGAGGCGGAAATCAGGCCTTCGGAGGGTGGCGAAGAGGCGATTGATTTTGCAATCCAAAAAGGCGTGTTGTTGCCGCTGGAGGAGGTGGATTGAGCTGGTGTAGAATAAAATTGCCTCAGGCAGCCTGGCGAGCCAGCATTTGCCCTGCCCAGATTCCCACAAAACACAAGGCCACCGAGGCAATCACATAAGCCCCGGCAATCAGGATTTTCCCATTCGACAGCAGATTCACCGACTCCAGCCCAAAGGTTGAGAATGTGCTGAATCCGCCACAAAAGCCCGTGGTGATGCCCGCCTTGAGCAGCGGCGATAGCTGGGCCTTTTGGGCGACCAGGCCGGCGACAAATCCGAGGATCAAGCAAGCCAATAAATTGCTGAGCAAGGTCGCCACGGGAAATTCCGTCACCCATCCGGCGAGGGCTTTGGTCATCCCCATGCGCGCAAGCGAGCCCAATCCGCCACCTACAAAAACGGCGAGCCACTCCATGCGCTACAAAAGTTTGGCATTGATCTGTGTGTGGATCGTGCCGCCGAGCAGCACGACGGTCTTGGTCTCGACTTGGTGGCTTTGGTAGCGGCCATTTTTGTCGAAATTCACCGTGATGTGTACGTCCAGGTCGTAGAGCGGGCTTCCCTTCACGATGTGGGCCTCGGCGACAGTGAGTTTGCCGGTTTCGGCATCGTTCACAAAGCGTTGCAGGCGCAGTTTGGGTTCCTTGCCCGCCTTGGGGTGTGCCTCTGTTGAGCGCTCGGTCGTGGTCAGCTCGAGGTCGTCGGCGATGTAGGGATTGTCATACGCGAATTCAAACAAATGCCCAAATTCTGCAGGGTTGAGGGGAATCTTGGTCTCGCCCGCCGTGGCAAATCCGCCAACACAATCCAGGTCAAAGGTCTTGGTCTCCGTGGTTGAAACGCCATCCTCATCGACCTCGGCCACGGTTTTTTCCCAGCGCAATCCCGGGGCACAAGTCGCGGACATCTGCTGCCAAAACTGCTGCTTGTAGGCGTCACAACTTTGGGCGAGCAAGTGCTGGCCGATGAGGAGTAAGAGGAACAATAGGCTTTTTCTCATGGAGTCACGAGGATCTCGCCGGTCATTTCTGGAGGAATCGGCAGGCCCATGAGGTGCAAAATGGTCGGCGCGAGGTCGCCCAACTTGCCATCGCGGAGCTTTGGGGCAATTTCATAGCGCTTATTTAGCGGCGTATGCAAGATCAAGGGAACCAAGGCGGTCGTGTGGGCGGTATTGGGGCTGCCGTCGGGATTGACCATGCAGTCGGCATTGCCGTGGTCTGCCGTGACGAGCACGTGGTAGCCGTTTGCAATGGCGGCCTCCACGACGGCCTTGGTGCAGGCATCGACCGTTTCGCAGGCCTTCACTGCCGCCTCAAAAATCCCGGTATGGCCCACCATGTCGGGGTTGGCAAAGTTGAGGCAGACGAAGTCGACGTCTCCTTTTTGGAGCTCGGGGATGATCTTGTCGCGAATCTCCAGGGCGCTCATCTGCGGCTGCAAATCATAGGTGGCGACTTTGGGAGAAGGACAGAGAATGCGTGATTCGCCTACAAATGGCTCCTCGCGTCCGCCATTGAAGAAAAATGTCACGTGGGGATACTTCTCGGTCTCCGCGATGCGGATCTGCTGCTTGCCATGCGCGGCGAGGGTCTCGCCGAGGCCCATCTGGACATTGTCTTTTTCAAACAGGACTTCGACACCTTTATATGTGTCGTCGTAGCGCGTCATGGTCACGTAGTGCAGGTCCATCTTGGTCATGGCCTGTGCGGGGAAATCCTGCTGGGTGAGGGCGGTGGTGAGCTGCCGCCCACGGTCGGTGCGGAAGTTGTAAAACAAGACGGCGTCGCCTTCCTGCAACAAGCCAACGGGTTTGCCGTCTGCGACGATCACGCTGGGGGCGATGAATTCGTCGGTGACGCCGGAAGCGTAGCTGGTGGCGAGGGCATCGGCGGCGGTGGCAAAGGGCTGGCCTTGGCCACTGCGCAAGAGGTCGTAGGCTTTTTTCACGCGGTCCCAAGCATGGTTGCGGTCCATGGCGTCGTAGCGGCCGATCAGGCTGGCGATCTTGCCCACGCCGGTCTCGGCGATGGCAGCTTCGAGCGTTGCGACATAGCCGAGCCCGCCCTTGGGGTCGGTGTCGCGGCCGTCCATGAACAGGTGCAGGTACACGGGAGGCAGGTCCTTTTCATTCGCCAAAATCCGCAAGATGCCCGTCACGTGGTCGATGTGGGAGTGTACCCCGCCGTCGCTGAGCAGGCCAAGTAGGTGCAGGGGCTTGTGGTTCGCTTTGCAATAAGCGACCAATTCCTTGTAGACGGGGATGTCGGCAAATGCGCCGCTGGCGATCGACAGGCCCACCCGCACCAACTCCTGGTACACAATGCGGCCCGCGCCGATGTTCATGTGGCCGACCTCGCTGTTTCCCATCTGCCCGGCCGGCAAGCCGACCTGTTCCTCGCTTGCATGCAGCCGCGCATGGGGGCGTGTGCGCAAGGAGGCATCGTAAAAGGGTGTGATTGCGGCATCGACGGCACTCACCTTGGGGTCTTTTGCAATTCCCCAACCATCCATGATCACCAGGACTACTTTTTCACTCATGCTGCAAATTTAGAATAAAACCCGTCTTTGGAATGGGTTTGAGATAACTCAGGTCGGGGCGCAACTGTTTGAAGTGGATGCAGTCTCGGTCGTGCCACGCGATCAGCGCAATTGCAATTCCCCAAAAAATTCGTTTATTGGCTCTGGATTTGGCATGGAATGTGCAACGAAATCAGCATTATGAAACACTTGAAAACTCTCCCCGCGTTGTTGCTCTTGATGTTGTTGATGGTTTTTGCCCAACCCAAGGCAAGTGCCCAAAGCACACCTGACGACGCCTTTGGCAAGATTGCCGCGGCCATCCAAGGAGGCAATGCCGACGCATTGACGCCCTTTTTGCAGGCCCAGGTAGAGATCACGCTGCCCGGTGCCGACGAGGCTTACTCTGCCCAGCAGGCCACCTTTGTCCTGAAGGACTTCTTCGCCAAAAATGCCCCCAAATCCTTCCAAGTGATCCACAAGGGCAATTCGGGCGTCACAAACTATGCCACCGGCACGTTTGTGAGCAGCAATGGCAAGACGTATGACACCAACATTTTCCTGAAAAATGTGGACGGTGTCTTCAAAGTCTCCCAACTCCGATTCGAGGCTGAATAATTCAGTTTTGACGATATCGAGAAGCCGCCTATGACCTGGGCGGCTTCTTGCATTGGGGACTTTGGCGGCCGTATTCATGATTATTTCACGTCGCGTCGGGCGGATGAACGGGCTTTGGAGGTAAATTTGCGCGCAACCCAGATTCCCGATCCCATGAAAATTGCCCTCTTCAGCGACATCCATGCCAATCTCCCTGCCTTGGAGGCCATGTTTCAGGACCTCGATGCCCGCCGTCCCGATGCCGTCTACTGCCTCGGTGACCTGGTCGGCTACAACATTTGGCCCAACGAATGCATTCAACTCATCCGGCAGCGCGGCATCCCCACCATCGCCGGCAACTATGACCAAGGCGTGGGCCTGCACAGCGACGACTGCGGCTGCGCCTACAAGACCGAGGACGACAAGGCCATGGGTGCGCAATCGATCAGCTATACGAACGCGGTGATCGGCGACGGCGAGCGCGCCTACCTGCGGGCATTGCCTGCACACATGGGCCTGCGGTTCGGGCACGGGCGCGACGGCCTGCGGCTGCTCATGGTCCACGGCAGCCCCCGCAAGATCAACGAATACCTGTTTGAAGACCGCGAGGAGCGCAGCATGGTCCGTTTGCTCCAGGAGGCGGATGCAGACATTTTGTGCTTCGGCCACACCCACAAGCCCTACCACCGCATTTTCCAGACCGGTACCGAGGCCGCGCCACACTTTCGCCACGCCATCAATTTGGGCTCGGTCGGCAAACCCAAGGACGGCGACCCACGCGGCTGCTACGTGATGCTTGAAATCGACGAAAATAGTTCGATCTTGGAGGCAGATAGCATTTCGGTGTCGTTTGTGCGCTTTGAATACGATGTCGCGCGCGCGGCACAGGCTGTGAGAGACAGTCCCTTGCCCGACGCGTATGCCGAGATGCTCATAAAGGGAATTTGACGATGAATACAGATTTCAAGGCCTATTTTGGAGAATTGCTCGGCACGTTTATCCTGTTGATGTGCGGTTGCGGGGCGATCATCGTGCACCAAGAGACGCAGGGCGCGGTCACGCATGTGGGCATCTGCATCGTGTGGGGCTTGGTGGTGATGGCCTTGATCTATAGGCTGGGCGAGGTCTCGGGCTGCC
>JANMIM010001052.1:0-3275 GCA_031375795.1 Bacteroidota bacterium | reverse complement strand
GACCTTGAGGACAAGCGCTCCGTGCGCATCTTCCTCACCGCCCTCGGCGCCGAGAAAAAGGCCATCGCCCAGCAACAAGTCGAGCGCTTCAACGCCGCCATCAAGGCATCCGTCAAGGAAAAGGAACTCAAAAACTTCTTCGACACGCTCGAGAAGATTCACAATGTCATCAAGGATAATACGGTAAAGTCGACCTGAGGAAAGCCGAATGCCTGCGTGCCTGCATGGCCAAGCTCCCAAGGGAAGACGATATAAAAGACGCACTTAAAGAATGTCATGAAAACAAGAACGATTAAGAAGGTGGCCATCTTGGGCTCCGGTATCATGGGCAGCGGCATCGCTTGTCACTTCGCCAACATTGGCGTGCCCGTGCTCCTGCTCGACATCGTGCCCTTCAACCTCACCGACGAGGAAAAGAAAATCCCCGCGATGCGCAACCGCATCGTGAACGAATCCCTCCAGAATTGCATCAAAGGCAAGCTCAATCCGCTGTACAGCAAGAGCTTCGCCTCACGCATTTCCACAGGCAACTTCGACGACGACATGGACAAGATCAAGGATTGCGACCTCATCCTAGAGGCCGTCATCGAGCGCTTGGACATCAAGCACCAGGTCTTCGCCAAGGTCGAGCAGTACCGCAAAACAGGCAGCATCGTCGCCTCCAACACCTCGGGCATCCCCATCCACATGATGACCGAAGGCCGCACAGAAGACTTCAACAAGCACTTCGTCGGCTTGCACTTCTTCAACCCACCGCGCTACCTGCGCCTCCTCGAGGTCATCCCGACACCGCTCACAGATCCTGAAATCACCGATTTCATGATGCACTACGGCGACCTCTACCTCGGCAAGCGCACCGTGCTCTGCAAAGACACCCCCGCATTCATCGCCAACCGCGTCGGCGTCGCGGCCCTCCTCCGCGTCCTCGAACTCGTCAAAGAGCTCGGCCTCACCATCGAGGAATGCGACAAGCTCACCGGCCCCGTCACTGGCAAGCCGAATACAGGCACCTTCCGCCTCGCCGACCTCATCGGCAGCGACACCACATTAAAGGTGAAGCAAGGCATGGCCGCCAACGTCCCCAACGATGAACTCCACAGCATGTTTGCAGGCGCAGGCATCCTCGAGGCCATCTGCGAAAAAGGTTGGTATGGCGACAAGACGAATCAGGGCTTCTACAAGAAGACCGACAAGCGCGACGACACCGGCCGCCCCATCATCCTCTCCCTCGACCTCAACACGATGGAGTACCGCGATGCACAGCGCGTCAAGCTCGCCAGCCTCGAAGCCGTGAAGCAGGTCGATGACCTCAACACACGCGTCAAGATGCTCTACGACTTCCAGGACAAAGGCGGCGAACTCGTGCGTAAATCCGCGCAGAGCCTCTTTTCCTACGCCGTGAACCGCATTCCCGAGATCGCCGACGACCTCTACAAGATCGACGACGCCCTCCGCGCAGGTTTCGCTTGGGAGCAAGGCCCCTTTGAACAAAGCGACGTGCTCGGTGTCGAGAAATTGTACAACGACGCAGTCGCATCCGGCCTCGTGGTCGCCCCTTGGGTCAAGGAAATGCTCGACGCAGGCAACAAGACCTTTTACAAGACGGCAAATGGCAAGCGCCTCTACTACGACGTGCCTTCCAAGAGCTACAAAGTCATCCCCGGCACCGAGAACCTCATCATCCTCGACAACTTCCGCGACAACAATGTCGTCTGGAAAAACTCTGGCACGACCCTCTTCGACATCGGCGACGGCGTCTTGAACCTGGAATTCCACACCAAGATGAACTCCATCGGCGGTGAGGTGCTCGAGGGCATCAACAAAGCGATCGATGTGGCAGAGAATGAAGGCTGGAAGGGCCTCGTGATCGGCAACAACGGCCAGCACTTCAGCGCCGGAGCCAACATCGCCATGATGCTCATGCTTGCCATCGAGGAAGAATGGGACGAGTTGGACTTCGCCATTCGGATGTTCCAAAAGACCGTTTCCCGCCTTCGCTTCTCCAGCATCCCCACCGTCATGGCCCCGCACAGCCTCTGCCTCGGCGGCGGTTGCGAACTCGCCATGCACGCCGACCAAGTGGTCGCGGCTGCTGAAACCTACATCGGGCTTGTCGAAGTCGGCGTGGGCCTCATCCCAGGCGGCGGCGGCACCAAGGAATTCACCGTGCGCTTCAGCGATGCATTGGAGTCGGGTGACGTGGAATTGAATGCCCTCCAAAGCCGCTTGCTCACGATCGCACAAGCGAAAGTGGCCACGAGCGCCCAAGAAGCCAAGGAACTCGGCATCTTCCGCCCCAGCAACATCATCAGCGTGAACCTCGACCGCCGTCTCAAAGACGCCAAGACAGAGGCCATCCGCCTGTTTGACGAAGGCTACACCCAGCCCCTGCAACGCGAAGATATCAAAGTCCTCGGTCGCACCGGCCTCGGCCTCGCCTACAGCGGCGTCTACGCCATGTATGCCGCAGGCTACATCAGCGAGCACGACATGAAAGTCGCCAAAAAAGTCGCCTACGTCATGTGTGGCGGCGACCTCACCGGTACCCAACTCGTCACCGAGAAATACCTCCTCGACCTGGAAAGAGAAGCCTTCCTCAGCCTCCTCGGCGAACGGAAAACCCTCGAGCGCATGCAGCACACCTTGAAAACTGGTAAGCCACTGCGCAACTAAGTTCAGAGATCAGAGTTCAAAGTTCAGAGTTGTTTCACCAACCTGAACTTTGAACTCAAAACTCTGGCTTGAGCATTTTCAACTCTGAACTTTGAACTTTTAACTCTGAACTTAAGATGGAAGCATACATCGTAGCAGGATACCGTACCGCAGTGGGCAAAGCCACACGCGGCGGATTCCGATATGTTCGTCCCGACAACCTCGCGGCGGCAGTGATCAAGCACCTCGTGGCCGCAGTGCCCGCCCTGGACCCGACGCGTGTCGAGGACCTCATCGTGGGTTGCGCCGTGCCTGAGGCAGAGCAAGGCCTGCAAATCGGCCGGAGTGAAGTGGTGTGTGGCAGCGCTGCTGTAGATCAAGTGAATCAGTGGGGAATTCATCGAGCATGTCCTTCTTCGTTGTCCTGACTGCCTGTGCCGGAAATAAGATGATACAAGTTCAGTCGGGCCCACTCGCGAGTCGGCAAGGGAAAAGTAGCGTCTCTAGAAATAAAGGTTGACTCAAAGCTCAGTGGAATATCGACTTTAAGCTATGGAAAATGTAGCTGGCGTCTCTTGCCGCAGCGCTGCATTGGCGGCGTAACCGGCGCAACCAGGGCGCTA
>JANMIM010001049.1:0-3393 GCA_031375795.1 Bacteroidota bacterium | reverse complement strand
GTCGGCGGTCGCGGTGCCGAGGTGTGAAAAGTCGACGTCCAGCACCACGGGCTCCGCGCTGGCTTTGCGGGCCTTTTCCAGTTCGGCTTTGAGGCGGTCGCGCTCCTTGGTGAGCTTTTCCAGGGCAGGACCCGCCGAACTCTTGTCTCGCGCTGCGGCCCTCAGCTCGCTATTGTCCTTCTCGAGGCGGTCGATGCGGCTCTCGAGGTCGCGCACGTCTTGCTCGAGGTCCTCCTTTTCGCGCTTGATCCACTCGAGTTCCTTGTTGGGCTCGGCTGCGCTGCCCTTTTCGCTGCGCAACTTGGCGAGCTCGGCCTGCAAATTGAATGCCTCGCGCTGCTGCTCCCGCAGTTGCCGCTCGAGTTCGCGTTGCCGGTCGCTGGGCTCGGCCGAGGCGGCTGAAATTGCGGCAGCTTTGAGGGCCTCGTTTTCCTTCTTGAGCGCTTCGAATGCGGTGATGTCGGATGCGGCGGCTTTGGGGGCCTCATTTTCCTTCTTGAGCGCTTCGAATGCGGTGTTGCCGGATGTATTGGCTTTGAGGGCCTCGTTTTCCTTCTTGAGCGCTTCGAATGCGGTATTGTCGGATGCAGCAGCTTTGAGGGCCTCGTTTTCCTTTTTCAATGCTTCAAATGCGGCCTTGTCGGCGTCAGTGGTGCCCAATGCCTGCAATTGTTTGCGGAGGTCCTCCAGTTCCTGGTTGTGCTTGGCGGCTGCCTTCTCCAGTTCTGCGATGCGTGCCTTGCGGTTCTCAGCGGATTTCTCCAAGTCCTGGATCTGCTTTTTGGCATTGTCCAAGGCAATGTTGGGGGCTTGGGGCTTACTGTTCTTGGCGGAATCGATCTCCTTCTGCAACAACGCTTCCTTCTCCTGTGCCGCCTGCGCCACCCGCTTCAATTCGTCCTCCAGCTTGGATTTCTCGGCCTTTGCAGCCGCCATGCCTTGCTCCAGTTGGGCGAAGCGCGGGTCCGCTTTTTTGTCCAAGTTCGGGGAAGCCGTGGCGGGAGCTGCCGCCTTGGGCTTGCGGGCCACCCATGCGATCACAAAGCCGATGATGGCCGCGCCCAGCAGCATGATCGCAATCTCCAGAATTGCAGTGGGGCGGTCCAAAGGGTTGAGGTTCTGAAACATTGGGCAGATTATTCTTGAATGGAGATGACGACGCGGCGGTTGAGGCGGCGCCCTTCTGGGGTATCGTTGGTGGCGACGGGGTCTGCCTCGCCCAGGGGCTCGGTGACAATTTGCGCATCCTGCACGCCACGGTCGTGCAGCAAGTTCGCGACGACGTCGCAGCGGCGCTGCGACAGTTTGATGTTGTTTTCGCGTGCCGCTGTGTCGTCTGTATAGCCACGCAGCAGCACCCGCCGCTTGGGATGGCTTTTGAGCTGTGCCGCCACGCCGTCGAGGTAGCGCGCGAATGCATCGGGATTTTCAGGCGTGGGCCCGGCAAATGCAAACAGGACAGTATGGGGCTTCTGCAAGTCTGCGGGTAAGGCGGCAGGAGTCGTGCCCTTCGTGGGTGCATCACCCTTGGCAGCTGCCTCAGAGGCCTCCTCCACATTCGCGGCAGTTGCGCCATTATCAATGGCTTCCGCGGCATCGGCAGCGCTATCCACGGCCGCCAATTGCTGGCTCGAATCAGCTGCGATTCCCTCCACGGGCGCAGTGACAGCCGCGCCAGATTCCCAGCAAAGCCCCTTGACCTTGCACACATACCAGTACGTCGATCCTGCAGACCACATCAAGAACACGACGATGCCGATGACCCATGTTTTCATTGGGCCTCAAGTTAGCAATTCGCTGGGAATTGGAGAAATATTGAATTGCTGCCCCCTCATTTGGGTCCCGCCGCTGAAGCGGCGGGCAATTCATCCTGGGGGCAAGATGTGAATAACGCGGTGATGAAATTCATGGTCGAGCCCATGAATTTCAGTGCCCAGCAGCAACAGCAGCCCCGGACAATGAATAGCCTCTGCCTTCAGGCAAAGGACCCGAAAAAAGGATTATTTCCCCATGTAGGCATCGCGGTAGGCGCGCATCTTTTCCAAGGCCATTTGGAAATCCTCGGGGAGTTCGCTCTCAAAAAAGACCTTTTTGCGCGATTGGGGATGCACGAAGCCCAGGGTCTTGGCGTGCAGGGCCTGCCGTGGCAGGATCTCCATCACATTGGTGATGAAGGCATGCCACTTTGGGGTGTTTTGGTTGACGAGCACGAGGTGGCCGCCGTAAAACCAGTCGCTGAAGAGGGTATGGCCGATGTGCTTCAGGTGTACCCTGATCTGGTGAGTGCGGCCTGTCTCCAGCTTGCATTGCACAAAGGTCGCGAAGCCAAAGCGCTCCAGGACCTTGAAGTGGGTGATGGCCCGCTTGCCGACCGATCCGTCGGGGTACACGCAAAATTTCTTGCGGTCGCCCTTGCTGCGCCCCACATGGCCTGTGATGGTGCCCTCGTCCTGCACGATGTTGCCCCAGACGATGGCATTGTACAGGCGGTCGATGGTGCGCTCGTAAAACTGCCGCGAGATGAACTGGTTCGCGAAGTCGTGCTTGGGGACCACGAGCAATCCGCTGGTGTCCTTGTCGATGCGGTGGGCGAGCTGCGGAAATACCCAGGTCTCGCGGGTGCCGTTGAGGTTGTCTTTGTTGAGGTGGTAGAGCAGGCCATGGAGCATGGTGCCGGTCCAGTTGCCGACCCCTGGGTGTACCACCATGTTGGGGGTCTTGTTCACGATCATGAAGTCCTCGTCCTCATAGTGGATGTCCACGTGCACATCCTCGGGGGCGAGCTGCGGGGGCGGCGGATGCGGCAACATGAGGGTGACCTCGTCTCCGGGCTTCACCTTGTAGCTCGCCTTCACGATCTTGCCATTCACCCTGATACAGCCCGCCAATGCAGCGTTTTTGATCTGGGTGCGGCTTTTTTGACGCATCAGGGAAAAGAGCCACTGGTCGAGGCGCATGATCTTCTGCCCCGGGTCGGACTTGTATTTGCGGTGCATGAAGAGGCTCTCCTCCTCCATGCCTTCGTCGGGGCGGCTCTCGTCGACATAGGCGTCGTCTATGTCGAGCTCAAATTCTAGGTCCAGGTCCTCTTCCAATTGCGAACAAATCTACTGAGCGGCGAAATTACATCAAATTGGCTCAAGTTGGTCAGGATTTTTGGGCTGCGGCGAATGGTTGTTTGCCTGCAACAATATGGGGGCGGCTGGCATTTGGTTTTGGGGCATGCTGCCGAAAACATGCGATACGCCGCGGCGCATCGCATGGCAGTTGAGTCGGGCCGTTGGTACTGAACCTTTGCTATATACGTGCGACTCCGCTGGAGTCGGGGCATTGGTACTGAATCGTTGCTATAAACGTGCGACTCCGCTGGAGTCGGGCCTTGACTTTGGATCG
>JANMIM010001014.1:0-1890 GCA_031375795.1 Bacteroidota bacterium | reverse complement strand
GTGGTGGATCAGTTCGCGCCCGGGGTAGATGCGTTGCGAAAGGGCCATTCTGAGCGCCGCTGAGGCACCCTTTGCCTCCAAGGTGTGGCTTAGGTGGTAGCCCATCACCTTGTGCGAGTAGGCGTCGGTGACCAGGAACAGGTACAGGAAGCCGCTGACGGTGCGGATGTAGGTGATGTCGCAGACCCAGACCCGCTCGGCCTCGGTAATCTCCATGTTCCCAATGAGGTAGGGCCACTTGTGATAGTGGTGCCGGGAGTTGGTGGTGCTCACATACTTCCTGCGCGGGCGGATCAACAGGCCATGCGCCCGCAGCAGTTCGAAGAACCGGTCGCGCCCAATCTGGAGATTTTTCTCGGCCAGCTTCGGCCCCATCCGGCCCAGCATCTCCCTGGCGCCGAACAAGCCGTCCTCCCTGATCTCCTTCACCAGCTCGAGGATCTCATGCTCGGCCATGCACTGGTCGTCCCGGTGCCAGCCCTGCTCGTAATATGCCTGGCGCGTCATTCCAAACAGTCCGCAAAGCCGTCCCAGGCCGGCTTGCAATGGCAATTCCTTCATTTTTTTGACTGTTTGGAACCATACTTTTTTCTGATCGCCACTCCAAGCTCCTCTTCGGCAACGTCGATCATCGTCGAAAAACCCAGGCTGCGAAGACGCTCGTCCTCAAGCTGCCTCTCCAATTCCTTGAAGCGCAGGTCCTTGGCATCGGACGCGCGCTTTTCCTCATCGGTCATCGGCAATGCAGTTTTGGGCGCAATCTCGCCATTTTTCCGCAACGCCCTCACCCATTCCTTCACTGTCTCACGACCCTTGAGGCCGTATTTCTCGGCAACCTGCGCATAGCTAAGGTCACCGTGAACATAGTCGCTCGCAACCTCCTGGCGGAACGACTGGCTGTACTTGCTGACAGCCCCAATCTGATGCTTTCTTCCTTGCATAACTTTACAACTTAGGTGTAAGGCTATTCTAGGACGATACCAAGATGGATGTTTTTTTTGGCGCGGGCTTGGATTCTGGGTGGGTTTGATTTTTTCTAGTTTTGGATGATATTCATCCCATACTCGCTGGCGTTGATCTCCAATTGCTGGCCGGAAAATGACTCCTGTGGCAAGCACCTTCGATCGTCAGTCAATACAACGTGAATCGTAAGAGTAAAAGGGAATCAAGCTATTGAATTGTCAGGCTGATCATTTCACCACAGCATCAAAATCGTACTCCATTCACCGTGATCCCCTACAATCTTCACAAAATAGGACCCCTTGCTGCATCTCGAAAGGTCCACTTCTGCCCCCATGCCAGAAGCCTCATAGACCGGAATGCCCATCGAGTTGTACACACTGATTCGGGCCTCGATCGGCTCCTTAACAACCACCCTGAATCTTCCAGAAGATGGATTGGGCGAGATCGATAGGCCATCCAATGCGGCATGCCATCTAGCAACTAGGGTAACCGAGATGGCTGCCGACTGCGCTGTGCAGCCATTCATATCGGTCACTACCACAAAATAGTTCCCATCGATCGTGGGAACCAGGCTGGAATCGGCGGCTCCTCCAACAGGTAGACCATTGCAATACCATTGGTATGCAAAACCACTTGGCGTCGTCAGCTCCTGACCGTTGAAGGTCACCACGGGTACCGCAGGCAATGGATTCACGGTGACCAACAAAAGCGCCGATGATGAAAAGCAGCCGTTGGAATCGATCGTTGTCACCCAAAAGGTCCCACCTCCGAGCAATGTCACGCTGCTGGTGGTCGCGCCATTGCTCCATGCGTAGTTGCTGGCAGGGTTCGCGGTCAGGGTCACAGAGTCACCTTGGCAGAAGGTCGTCGGGCCGCTGGGGGTAATGATCGGGGTCGGTGGGGTGGGATTCACGACGACAGAAACAC
>JANMIM010001013.1:0-1737 GCA_031375795.1 Bacteroidota bacterium | reverse complement strand
AACAATTCCATTTCAGTTTGAAGGAAGAAAACGCAAGGACCAGGCTGACTCGGGAATTGATGAATTGAAGAAGAATGTGGATACACTGCTTATCATCTGTAATGACAAACTGCGTGAGATGTATGGCAATCTCAAACTAGGTGAAGCATTTAATCATGCCGACGATATTTTAACAATAGCCGCCAAAGGCATTGCCGAGATCATCACCCGCGAAGGTTACATCAACGTGGACTTCGCCGATGTGAACACGATCATGAAAGACGGCGGCACAGCCCTCATGGGTACCGCCACCTACTCTGGCGAAGACCGCGCCATCCGCGCAGCCGAGGACGCCATCTCCTCGCCGATGCTCAACAACGTGAACATCATGGGTTCACGCGGCATCCTCGTGAATATTACGGCGGCCTCTGACAGCTTGCGCTTGGACGAGACGACGACCATCGTCGAGTACATCCAGGAAGCCGCAGGCGACAATGCCGATATCATTTTCGGTACGGTCTACGACGAAAACATGGGCGATCAGCTCAGCGTCACGGTCATCGCCACCGGCTTTGACAACGAGAAGCGCAGCTTTGAGGGCTTGAAACAAGAGCCCTCACGCACCGTACTCGACGTGAATCCACAGCCGCCTACCAGTTTCCGTGAAGCCCCCCGTGAAACACCACGTGAGGAAAAAAAGGAGGTGCGCAATATCCCCGAGGAATTCAGCATCACCAGCAATCCAGCGTTCACGTTTGAGTTGGAGGATACCAAGCCGCCTGTGACGCAGCAGCCGACGCTTTTCGAGGAGAAAAAGCAGCCGCCCGTGCAGCGCGAGGAGCCTCCGCGTACCCGTGAGACCGAGCTCGAGGAGCGCATGCGCAAGCTGCGCAGCACCGACTACAACTACCACAATCCAGAGTCGCTCAAGGGCATGGAAGACGTGCCGGCCTACCTGCGCAAGCAGGTGCCGATGCACGAGGAGCCGACCGTGGTCGAGCCCAAGCTCAGCCGCCTGAGCCTCGAGGACGTGGACGATAAGCGCTTCACGATCAGCGACAACAATACGTATCTGCACGACATCGTTGATTGATTGTCTGAATCAGAATTCACAGAATTTACAGAATTCCCAGAATCGATGGGCATTCTGGAAATTCTGCGAATTCTGTAAATTCTGATCCTGCTTAGTAGCTCTTTTTTAATAGTAATCTTATTTCAGCAAGACGCCACTCCTACCGCCTAGGAGTGGTTGTCTTTTTTGGGGGGGCATTGACTTCGTGTTATCCCCTATTTTCCTTCAAAGCTGTCTTTGGAACAAAGGAAAATGACATGGGCTCAAGACAAAAGCACTCCTCAATAACTTCAAGCCCAGCAAAAATTTCCAAGTCTCCCTTCCCAGTTTCAAGATCAAAATTATACACTCGGTAGATTTGATAGGATTCCGGGTGTTTCCTCATAAATGAAATTTCGTTTGGGGTCATAAAGAATGGTGAATCAAGTCGTCCCAATGTTGTCTTTACTTCAACATGCTTGATTTTGAGATTTTCGGTTTGAGAGAGAATATCGCATCCAAACTTGTTCCCAAATTTCTTTGCAGCATGGATCGGGAACTGAGGCTCTACACCTTCGATATTTTGCAGTCGTTTGTTTTCAAAATACAAACAGTACAAATATACCATTTAACCAAAAATTTAAGCTACTGAAGTGTGGTAAGTATCAAGCAAATTTAGAATAAAAAAAAAAAACGATTTATTTTGT
>JANMIM010001018.1:0-6565 GCA_031375795.1 Bacteroidota bacterium | reverse complement strand
CCGTCGAGGCGCACGAGGCTGTCTTTGACACCTGCGGCGTGGCGCTTTTCGGCGGGGACGCTGGCATGGGTCATTTTGGCTGGATGGCAAAGCAGGCTTTTCACGCCGCCGAGGCTCTCGGCGAGCTTAAACAGCTTGGTTTTGGTGACGAATTCGATCGCTGTCTCCAGGCGGTCGTCGTGGAAACTCAGGCTCAATACGCCGCCAAACAGGCTTTGTTGACGCACCGCAATATCGTGATTCAGGTGCGATTTCAAGCCTGGATAATGTACCTGCGCGACCGATGGATGATTTTCCAGCCACTCGGCAACGGCTTGTGCATTGTGGCTTTGTTTCTCGATTCGCAGGCTCAGGGTCTCGATGCCCCTGATGCACAACCAACTGTCGAATGGCCCCAATATTGCGCCGCTCGCGTTTTGGATGTACTTGATTTGCGCCGCAATATCCGGGTCCTTGGCGACGACGAGTCCGGCCACGAGGTCGCTGTGGCCCGCAAGGTATTTGGTCGCGCTGTGCACCACAATATCTGCTCCGAGCGAAAGCGGCTGCTGCAAGGCAGGCGAAGCAAAAGTATTGTCCACCACAAGCAAGGCTCCATTTGCATGGGCGATTTTTGCAATCTCCTCGATGTCACTCACTTTCAAGGTCGGATTGGTGGGCGTTTCGAGCCACACAAACTTGGTTTTGTCGCTGATGTGGGCCGCTACATTCTGCGCGTCGGTCGTGTCGATGTACTTGATCGTGATGCCGAGGCGGCTGTAGATGCCGGAAAATATGCGAAAGGTGCCGCCATAAATGTCATCGACTGCAATCACCTCGTCGCCAGCATTGAGCAATTTGATGACGGCGTCGATGGCGGCGAGTCCGCTGCCAAAGGCATAGCCTGCATAGCCGCCTTCGAGCTCGGCAATCAGATTCTCAAGCACTTTGCGCGTCGGATTGCCCGTGCGGCCATAATCATAGCCCTGATTGACGCCCGGCTCCTCTTGAACGAATGTGGATGTCTGATAAATCGGTACAGAGATGGCACCCGTGAGCGGATCGACAGGCACTGAATGGATCACTTTGGTTTCGAAATACATAATGCTTCGCAATTGAAAATGAAAAATTGAAAATTGAAAATGACTTTTTGGCAATGGAAATCCCGCATTGGAACCTGGATATTCTCCATTTCCCACTGTTAATTTTCCATTGCTAATTTCCTGCTACCTAACCGATCTAATTTAGACTTTTCACCAAAACAAAAAATCCCTTCTGGTATTCAGAAGAGATTCGGCGTTTTGCGCATTGGCTTTTATGACCAACTTATCTCTCTCCGAAGGAAAACCAACAGAGTGGGATTTGGCACCTTGCATATTCTCCTGGCGCAGATGCATTCAGGAAGCGTAGGTTGCCAAGGTTTCATCGGGCCCATTCCCTCCACCTTTCTTGATAGGATAGCTTTTAAAAGAACTGAGGCAAAGATAGGCAGAATTTTCAGAATTACCAGAATTTGCAGAATTTTATTTCGAAATAATGTCGCGCCGAATTCAATAACGAAATTAAATACTGAACATTTTCACAGAGACCGCCCGATTATTCTTCTCTCTCGTCTGATTGTTTGTCATTCATTCTCCCAAAACCCTGAAAAAAATTTCTTGCCATTTGTGGAGGAATGATGCATTTCGTCAACAAGGCAATTGGAGATTTTCCCGAATCCAGCTTTGCGGCAGAATGGCAGGAAACAAAGACGGAAGCCGAGGCTACAGAAGGGTAAGCCTGCGCCCAACCACCTTCCCAAAATTGCCAAGCGGCTGCCCCTTTCGAGGCAGCCGCTTGCAATTTCAAACCTTACAATAACCGAGACCGATTATTGCTTCATGACGCGGGTAAACAAGTTGTTTACGTTGATCATGTAGACGCCAGAGGCGTAGTCAGACAGGTCCAACTTCACGCTAGCGGTACCGCCAGCGATCATGACATCGCGCTTCACGATGACTTTGCCGAAGAGGTCGGTCACGGTCAAAGGATAGGTGATGTCACCGTTGCAATCTTGGCAGAAGATCTCAACCTCCAACAAACCGTTGGTTGGGTTAGGATAAGCGTTGATCGACAAGGTAGGCATGACTTCTTCCTCGCCAGCTTCTGGCTCGCCTTCGGTCTTGCTGTTGCAGTTGTTGCGGCGCTCGACACGCACACGGAAGGTGCAGGTGCGGGTGTTGCCACAAGCATCGGTAGCAGTTGCGGTCACGTTGGTGTTGCCGATTGCGAACAAGGTGCCAGAGGCTTTGGTCGTCGTAATCGTTGGGACACCGCAGTTGTCGGAAGCAGTCACCGTGTAGGTCACGGTACGGCCAACAGTGTTGCTGTTGGGCACGCACACCGTGATGTTGTTGGGGCAGTTGATGCTTGGGCGCACGTTGTCATACACAGAGATATCCTGTGACTGAGAGATCGTGTTGCCATAAATATCAGTTGCAGTCCAAGTACGCCTCAAGGTGTAGTTGTTTGCACAGCTACCTGGGATGGTGGTGGTGGTCATCACCACAGTTGGGCATGGGCCACACAAGCTGGTAGCGTAGACGCCGCAGCTGTTGCGCACGCAATAGGTATTGCAATTCGAGCCGCTGCCAGAGCCGCCGGAGCCGCAGGAACCGTTGTTACCCACAGCACCGCATGGATTGGTCACAATGCCATTGAAGCCGTGATAGTTGCCAGATCCGCTGCCGCTGCCAGCTGCATAGTTGCAGACGTGGCTGCCAGAGCCAGAGCCGTGTGAGCCTGAACCTGAGCCGTGTGAGCCTGAACCTGAGCCGTGTGAGCCTGAACCTGAGCCGCCATTACCTGGAGCTGGGCAAGCTACGATAGCAGGAGCTGCTGGGATGGAGCTGCACAAGGCTGACGTGTTGCATGGCACACCCCAGATCGTGATGGTGTTGACACCGATCACGCGCACAGTGAAGCTGCAAGCAGAGGTGTTGCCGTTCACGTCGGTAGCCACAGAGTTCACGGTGGTGGTACCGGTGTAGAACACGCTGCCGGAAGCTGGGGTGGAGACCACAGAGGATCCGCAAGCGTCAGTCGAAGTGACAGAGAAGGTCACCGTCCTCGAGCACTGGCCCGAAGGAGCGCTCACAACGATGTTGGCTGGGCATGTGATGACAGGAGCCACCAGGTCACGCACAGACACGACTGCAGAGCAGTTGCTGGCATTGCCATAGATGTCAGTGACAGTCAACACAACTGGGTTTGCACCGACATTGGCACAAGTGAAGCTGGTGTTGCTCAGGGAAATCGAGGCGATGGCACAGTTGTCGGTGCTACCGTTGTCCACAGCAGATGCGTTGGTGCTGCCTTGGCCGGCTGCATCCAGATCCACGGTCACGTTTTGGCAGACAGCAACAGGAGCCTCCACGTCGGTCACGATCACGTTGAAGTTACAAGCGGCGGTGTTGCCAGAGGCGTCGGTCACCACAAAGGTGTTGTTGGTGGTACCAACTGGGAAGGTAGAGCCAGAAACCAAACCGGTTGTCTGAGCCACAGTAAATGAGCAGTTGTCTGCAGCAGCGTAGCTGTCATAGTTCACGACGGCTCCACAGATTCCTGGATCATTGTTGACAGAGATGTCAGCAGCAGCGGTGTTTGGACCGGTGATGATGCCTGCGTCAAGGCAGGTGATGGTCGGATCCTCGTTGTCGATCACAGTCACCGTGGAGGTACATGTGCTGCTGAGTCCGTTGACATCGGTCACGGTCAGGGTCACAGTGTTGGTGGTGGTGGTGTTCGAGCAGTTGAATGAACCGTTGTCGATCGTGGTAGAAGCGATGCCACAAGCATCGGCGCTGCCATTGTTGACGTCAACTGCGGTCACAGATGCATTGCCTGCGTTGTCCAAGAAGACAGTCACGTCTTGGCAAACTGCGCTAGGAGCGGTGATGTCGGTGAGGTTCAGTGCAATCGTGCAAGTAGCAGTGTTGCCACCAGCATCGGTTGCAGTCAAGGTGATGGTGGTTGCACCAGCGCCCGAGACAGAAGAACCTGCAGCAGGAGACTGCGACACGACTACGCCAGCGCAGTCATCGTTTGCAGCACCCAAGCCGGTGTAGTCACCGACGACAAAGGAGCAGTTGGCATCGAGATTGCCAGACACTGGGCCTGAGCACACGATGGTCGGTGCGACAGGTGAGCAGTCAGAGCTCATGGTGAAGTTACCAACGCCTGAGCCGAAGCCATGGACCAACACATAGTAGGTGGTGCCAGCGACAGAGCAGAAAGTGACTTTGGACTTGAAGCCAGCAGTACCGGGGCCGGTGGCGCAGGTAAAGTCGTCGTCGTTGCCAGTCACGCAGTTGAGGGCGCTAGGTGAGCCATCAAACACACGGATCTTGGTGTCGTAGTCGGTGCCAGCGCTGCAAGTGCTCAAGGTGATCTTGTTGCCGTTGCCCACGATGGAGTACCACACGCCACCGCCGGTACCGTCGGTGGTGCCGCAAGTGCCAAGTGTCTCAGAGGTTGCACAGGTGGTGTTGCCAGAGACAGAGGAGCCGCAAGCCATTGGTTCTGCATTGGCGACCAAGTCGTTGGCTGGGGTAGCCAGGACGGTGATCGTTGTGGTGACGGTGATGCTACAGATGCTGTAGGTGATCGTGTGCACGCCTACGCCAGCGGTTGCTGGGTTGAAGGAGTTGCCAGACACGCCAGGGCCGCTAAAGGAGCCACCGGCGATGTTGGCGCTCAGGGTCACCGATGCAGCGCCTTGGCACAATGGGGCGACAGGGTTGATGGTCACGGTAGGCTGTGTGCAATTGAGGCTCAGCTCAAAGTTGCCCTGGGCAGATCCAAAACCATTCACCAAGATGTAGTAGGTCGTACCTGCAGCTGCGCACCAGGTCACGGTGGACCTCAAGCCGCCAGTTGAGCAAGTGAAGTCGTCGTCATTGGCAGTCACGCAGTTCAGTGCGCCACATGAGCCGTCATAGACATGCAACTTGGTATCGTAGTTGGTACCGACGTTGCAAGTAGTGGCAGTCAAGAAACCGCCGTTGCCCACGACACTGTACCACACCGCGCCACCTGTGCCGACCGTAAAGCCATTGCAGCTTGGTGCGACGTCAGCAGTAGCGTTGATCGTGTTGCCAGAGACATTGGCGCCACCGCAAGAAAGCGCGATTGCACCAGCGCAAAGGTCGTTTGCAGGTGCAGGGGATGGGCAGCCGATGTTCCAAGTCTGCGAGCGTGCAGCTGTGCCTTCGCCGTCAGCCAAGATGAAATACGTGCCTGCTGTCAAGCTGAAGGTCACTGTGCTGGCAGAGAAAATGTCGTCGATGCATGTCCAGCCGGTAGGTCCGCAACCTGCAGAGGTTGGCTTGAAGAACCAATCGATGAAACCACCGGTTGCGGAGGTCACGTTAAAGGTGTAGGTACCTGTGGTAGGAGCAGTGAACGTATAGACCTGCTCAGCACCTGGGGTCGTGAAACCGCAAGATTGTGGGTTCCAGCCACCGCCGGTGCCTGTGAGGGTCACGCTTTGGCTCACACCGCAAGTGGCAGAGCCGATCGTGTTGCATGGATCGACCGGTGGTGTGCAGCTGATGTTGAACGTCTGGGAGGCGCCTGTAGTACCTTCTGGATCTGCCAAGAAGAAGTACGTGCCTGCTGTCAACGAAAACGTCACAGAAGTCGGAGAGAAAATGTCATCGATGCAGGTCCAGCCAGTGGATCCGCAACCGGCGGAGGCAGACTTGAAGAACCAATCAACGAATCCCCCGCTGGCGGCGGTCACGTTAAAGGTATAGATACCCGTGTAAGGTGCGGTGAATGTGAAGACCCGCTCATTGCCTGGGGTTGAGAAACCGCAGGATGCTGGGTTCCATACACCAGTACCTGCAGCGATCGTCACGGCCTGGCTCACGCCACACGAGATCGAGCCTGGGTTGAGGCAAGGATCCACGGGTGGAGGTGCCACGCAGCTCACGCACTGCACCGTGCCGGTGCGGCAGGTGCTCTGCGTTCCGCATGTCGAGGTATTGTAATGCAAAAACAAGGTACCCGTGAAGGTATTCACAAAGCTCAACGGGGATGTGCCAAACGCCACCACAGGGCCATTGGCCGAACCCGAGCGAACCGTGAGGATGTCTCCAGTTCCGGTGCTCGTGAACTTCAGTGATTGCCCTGCCACTGTACCATTGACCGTGGAGTATTCCCCGGCAAAGGCGCATGTCGTCAGCGTCACAATGGTGCCGGCGTTGTTGACCGTACCGCTACCAAAAGCCGACGTATTTGCTGGACACTGTCCAAACATGCTGCCAGCTACGAAGCAACACAGGGAGAAAATGAGAATAAGCTTTTTCATATCTTTTTCCTCCTTATTGTGTGACTGTGAAAAGTGCTGTATTGGCATTGACCAAGTCTTTGAGCTCTTGGTGCATCGTGGCATACTCCTGTGCGGTGATCGTCACAGCAGTTACTCCGCGCAGCATCGTAAGGGCGGCGATGTAGGCCTCCCTCGTGCGCACGTCGTTGTCGGCCCAGTTTTCCTGGTTGGCGGCATAGGTTGCCTCCAGCGTATTGCGCTGACGCTCGGCCA
>JANMIM010000869.1:0-7838 GCA_031375795.1 Bacteroidota bacterium | reverse complement strand
AGGGTCACACCCGGATCATGGAGATTGTAATCCGTCCATAGATTGCCCGCGAGCCGCTGTATATGCTTCAAGCCTTCCGCCCGCAAAAAGCGGTAGTCAATGCTTTTGGCAAGCGTCTCGGATGCGGGTGTGGTGGAGGTGGTCGCCATATTATTTTGTTGCTTCTTGCTGCGAGTTGGCACTCAGCTGGAAAGAGGCCTGGTCTGGAATCGTGCGGGTGATTTCTTGCACCTGCACAAACGGCAGGTTTCCCAGGGCTTCCAGGATTTTGTTGACCTCGTCGAGGCTGAGATTTAGTGTGAGATTTTGCATTTTGCTATACGGAATAAATTCTATTTCTATAATCTGCCCCGACTTCAACGATTCCGCGATAAGTAAACATCACATCCACGTGCCAATCGTTTTCTTCACGGCTGTCATCTCCAGGAGCATTCCCAATATTCGCCACGATTTCCCATTGACCATTTTTGGGTCTGCAGGTCACAAAAAAATCAGCACCTGGATCGCCCCCCATATTGCTAACCCAGCCGGTGGTCTTGAATCCAATCACCGCAGCAACTGGGTATTCATCGACCAAGACGCCCGTACTTCGGTACCATGCATCGTCTTGCCCAGAACCGTTGTCGGTAATTTTGAAGGTATTTACCATAAATGGAAACTTCCACCCAATCGTAAAATTTTGGTTGTCTTTCAAATTCAGATTTTCAGTAATATTAACGTAGTTTGGATACATCTCCACGACTGGTTCTATTCCATCTCCCGTATTATTGGTTCCCAAACCTGCAAAAAATTTGATCGGTTGGGCATTCGTTACGAACCTCATCCAACGGTTTGCGGTTAATGAATACAATCCAAGATCGTCTGTGGCAGTGATATGCGCACCACCCTTTTGAATTACGCCATTGTCGAGTCTGAGGTTATCACCAACTGACAGGCTCAATGGAATAACTGCGCCGCGGTTAGGTTTGCAGTCAAGGTTTGAACCGTTGTCAGTCCAAAGCTCATGCCCTGCTGCTTGCAAGGTGTTTGCAGGAACCTTCTTCACCAGCCCAGTTCCATCCACCATCAGCACATCTCCGGTCGGACTCCCAAGACCAGGCAATGGGAAAATTTGCAATGAATTTGTCTTCGTCAATCCATCGATCGTAGCCGCTCCTGCCACATGCAACTTAGCCGTCGGATTAATCCCAATCCCTACATTCCCACCCCAGAGAATATACTCACCAGCTGGGCCCGTGTTGCCTTGTGTATTAAAATGGATACTGTTGGTATTGTCGTTGATCCAGAGGTAGGTTGCTGCGACGGTAGTATCACTTCCATCTGTAAATCGCCGCAATTTAAATGCACTCTCACGCTTGCCAGCACCTGCTGCGGTTTGCATCGTTTCAGAAGTCATTTCCCAGCGATGCTTGGTACCCTCTACAAAAAGCGAAACCGAAGCCTTGGAACCCACGTCTTCAAGTTTATTGAAGACATGCAGCCCCAATCCTTTTTCCCCAAGTTGCGGAGGGCCGGAGAGCGTCAATTTGGAAGTAGGCGAGTCAGTCCCAATCCCAATATTTCCCGTCGGCTTGGCCCACATCTTGGAATTCGCATCCGTAAAACTTGCGCGTACCCAATGATTCTGATCCAAGCTGGTTTGATCACCCCATTTCGTATTTCCCGTGGCATCTGTTGCAAACAACAATTTACCTGGGCTTGGCGTATTGGGCCCGGACAATCCATCGCCCCTGATTTTCAGCTCCTTGGTACTAAACCGCTGATCGACAAACAGTCGCAACAGCCCCGGACCAGCACCGAGATCATTGGGCGGCGTACCCAATCCAATCTGCACATTGGGTTTCAAACCCACCACATGCACTTGATCATCGACTTTATTGACCTGCGAGTCGACCAAATCGATGAACTGCTCCTCGGTGGGGCGATCGCCTTTCTCTAGATATTCCTTGAGTGTGTCTCTATTGATGTCCATAATTTATGATGCTGTTGTGCAGAGGTGCTGATCTTCACATGGGTAAACGCCGGGTTCCAAGACCGTAATGCGGTGCTCGTTGGCGGAAATAAGAACGGATCGCTCGCTTGACGCTTGTACAAACACGACGTCGGGTGCGCTCACGATAAAATTGCATTCGATCTCCATCCAATTGATGCCTGCAAAGTTGGAGCCATTGGTATTGTGGTAAACCAAAAAGTCCACCACAAAATCGACATAAGGCTGGTCTTCAATGAATTTGATGATGGCAGACTTGTGAATCTTGCCACCAAATACAAGGTCTTGGCCTTCTTCATAGGCCCACGGTGCCAAAAACCGTTTGATGCTTTCGTTCAGAACTTGGCCATAATAGCCGGCATCGTAGCCCGGATGGAACCCGACGCTGAATTCGACCAAAATCTCCTCGTAGGAAGGGTTTTCCACGACCAAATCCACAAACAGGCTCGGGATATGCCCTGCCAAATATTCCCTGATGTCTGCCAATTTTCCTTGACCGACGGCAGGCCGCAGCGGATCGATGGCATTGACATTGCGCAAGAGTGGCACCACAATGACCGACACGGTGCCGGGAGAATATTCAGAGATACTGCTGCTGTGGGAAATACATTTCACCTTGTAAATCGCCGGAAATTGCTCCAATACAAGGCGCTCATAATCCCAGATCATGATCGCGCGTTGCTTGTGACGCAGGCGCTCACTCACGCGGGTATAGTAGCGCAAGTCTGTCTCCGCAGGCACGCCCGCGAAGCTCGAATAAGGCATGGTCACCGCCTTGACAACTTGCGCACCCGGGTTCAAGCGCAGGCCCGTGCCGCCCCCAAGCGGCTGCTCCAAGTGTGCGGGATCATTGTCATTGTCGCGCAACATGGCCTTCACGGCTTGCGCATGGATGCCAATCGCTGCAGGAATGCCTGCCGAATTGGCTTTCATACTTGCCCGTAGCCATACCTTGCCTGTCCCCATGCGTGTATGCACAGTGTCCAAGGCAAGCGGCAAGGAAAAGGAAACAATGCCTGTATTGAGCAGATTGTCGGTGCTGTCGTAGATGCGAAACATTTTGTCCAGCGGCTTCCAGTCATTGCCGACCAAATACTGCCATTCAGGCATCATGCCGCGCATATCGAGCCAATTGTTGCCACTGCCCTCGGCAAATTGGAAGAGCATCGAAACCAAGGTACCGGGAACAGCATTCTCCAGGCCGAGATAGGCATAAGCTTCGTTGCCAAAGTCGGGCAAAAAACCTGGCTTTGCTGCCGCCAAATTCACGAGGTAATTCCCAAATGGCTCAAGATGATACATGCTGCCCCTGTGCGGGTGGTACGCTGCTCCTGCCTCAATGGTCTCGGAAGCCGAATAATTCAGGCTGAGCGAACGGATATTGGGCGTATAGGGCGGATTGGGCAATACAGGCTCGGTGGTGGTGGCGGGATTCATCAAGTGATGACTCAGCTCCATCACGCGGCGCATCTGCAGGGGACTGTATTCCTTGTGCCCAAACGCCTCCAAACCTTGCGCCACAGGGCCATTGAGGTTCAGGCGAATGTACCCATAAGTCTGCGCCGGAATCGGTGTGGTCGCGGGCAAGGGCTTGGCGTAATTGCCAAAGTCCCCCGGGGCAAAAAAGCCGCTTCCCGGCAACATGAAATTGAGCCTGCTTTGCGCGCCAGTGGGGAACAATGAGGTCGCTGCTTGCAAGGGAAGCCAGTTTCCTGCCCACAACAAGGCCGCATTGACCTTGAAATCAGAGGCGTTCACCGTGCCATAGGCAGCGTAATGATCGGTCAAATCGGCTGGCAAATCAACCCAATCCACATCCAAACTCAAGGCCTCTAGCCGCTTGGTCATGGCCTCTGGGCAACCCACAAAGAGACGATCATCCGGCACAGGCATCGTACCAAAAGGCATAAATGGTCGCCCTGCGGTAAATGGCGTCGACTCCGAGCGCAAGTCCAATTGTTGCAAACCGGTCACCTCGACCCTGATATCGATGTGATCGATCTTGGCATTTGCAAGCACACGGTAGGGCAAGAAATTGGGGGTCAGCTTGAGCCGAAAGCGCAGCGATGGGGCCTCCCCGCCAAAGTCGCCGCCCAACTGATCGGGCTTGCCGACCGTGATGGCAGGTGCTGACTTGGGAATCGTAATATTGGTGAGACGGATGAACGGCAAACCCATCGGAGGCTGCTCTAGGGAGAAATCCCATTCAGGCGCATACCAACCTGCGTCGGTGCTCAGGTGCAATTCAAAATATTGCTCCTGACTGTTGGTGAATTGGTTGAACGATGCAAGTGCGCCAAGGTCAAGATCCTGCAAATGCAAGGAGACATCGAGTTTGCGTTCCCCGCCCGCGAGGGCGAGAATTGGGGAAGTGATCACCCAACCCGGCTGCGCCTCGACCATGGTGCGCTTGTCGGCTGCAAGGTTGCGCTGCCGCTGCCCAAATGGCCGCCATTTGGGTTCATTGCCTTCCAATTTTGCTCCTTGACCGTCTTTGGAATTGGCGATCGGGGCTGCATAAACCTTTTCCCCAAAGCCATCACGGTGATCGACAAATACTGCGCTGATGTCCGAGATTTTGGCGGCATTGACCACAATTTCTCGTGTCAAGCCATATTGTAGGGCTTTGCCGCTTGCATCTTTTCCTGCCTCGACAATGCTGCCGACTTCCAGCCGATGCTGCTTGACATTCTGCGCCAACTCCAGCAAGACATGAATTTCATCAGGCTTGGGCGGCCGCACCGGCAATGCCAGTATCTCTCGATAATAAAAGTCGAGGTGGCGCTTGGTGAGCGTATTGAGGTGTTCCTGGCAATATTTGAACAGCTCCAAAAACCCAAAAAACAGTGCCAAATGGGGTTCCAATTCACCTTTGATGCCATTGTACCAAGCCTCCCACTGTGCGTCGGTGGTGTTTTTGGGGTCGCCAAGCATGGCGGGGTCGAAAAAGGCCGTCCAGTCGTGCTCAGGTGCAAGAGCGGGTTGATTGGTGAGATCATAATATTGCACCTTGGAGGCATAATCCACCACAAAGGCGAGCATTTCCCGCATGGACCGCGCATCGATGGGCGCAAAATCAGGCCGTAGGGCATCGAGCAACTGCTGGTATTGGTTGGTGCCGTCGCGGTGGAGCGGGTGCCGTCGGTTGCAGGTGAAATTCATCATTGCAATGCACCTCCTTGCTCTATGTAGTAGGGATAGACAAAATTGTGCTTGGAGTTGGTGGCGCGGATCGTGTACTCGATGAGCAGGTCGATGCGGCCCTCGGCGGGGTCATCGATGGTCGCCGTGACATTGTCGACGGCAATGCGCGGCTCGTAACGTGTCACGGCTTCCTTGAGACGCTCGGCAATGACATAGACATTGGTCTGGGTGAGGGGCTCGTGGAGCATCAATTCCAAGCCTGTGCCATACTTGCGGTTCATGACGCGCTCACCCCAAGGTGTGGCAAGCAAGATTTCCAGGCTTTGGTGAATGTCGAGTTCGGCGGCGACCATTTCCGTGCCCTTCTTGTTGCGGTCAAATGCGGGCGGATAGGCCCATCCGCGCCCAAGGAAGTCGATATTTTGGTTGGTATCCATGTCTAGTTGATTTGCACGAGCGAGCCTTTGATGGTGGTGATGGCATGGCTGCTTAACTCTGAGCCTGCATTGCTTGAAAGCGTAAGCTGCGCATCGGCATTGATTTTGACATTGGTGCCTTTGAGTTCCAGGTCGGCCGTGGTGGAAACGGAAATGTTCATCTTGCTTTGGATCGTGATCCCTTGGTCACTCATTTTGATATGGTTTCCAAACTGATCCTCGATGTCGATGCCGGGATTGTCGCCACCCTCCAATAAAATATAGTTTTTTTGATCGCCGACAGAAATCTCAATGGTGGAAGTCTGCTCGTCAAAGATGATTCTCGACTTTTTGGCGGTCACGTAACCACGCTCACTATTTTCGTCGCTCATCTTCAAGGGCGGCTTATGTGCCTGCGAATAGAGGGCACCGAGCACAATGGCATCTCTTGGATCTCCATTGAGAAAGCCGACCACGACCTCGTCGTCGATGTCGGGCAAGAAAAATGCGCCTGCGCCATCGGTCGCTTGAAAGGACGTCCATCGCGCCCAGAGTTTATTGTCATTGTTGCCGGTCGCTACGAGGGCGACTTGGATGCGGTGCATGCCATCGGGGTCGTCTTGCAAGCCGCAGACGATCGCGATTTGCAATCCTTGCACCCCAGGCAGCAGCCCCGACGACTCCGCTCCGGTCACCTCGGGATGTCGCGACCTAAATGTGGTCGGGTCCAATCCCAGTTGCACGTGGGTGGTCCAGACGGCGCGGCTGATTTCATGGCGCACGCCTGAGACCAATTTGATCCCCGAAAATCCATCTCCGAGGCCCGACAACTCGACAGCCTCTCCCGGCCATATCTCCGAGCCATAGACCCGCACGTTGGAGCGGTACTCGCCCAATCGCCTCCTGATGAGCTCGGCATGGGTCCAGGTGTAAATTTCATCGAAGGGCCGCCCCCCGCCATGTGTGAGTGCGTTGGTGCCTATGCCATCGATGGCCGAATATGACAGCGTATCGAGTGTGGCAGTCTCCAATTTTTGGTTTTGCTGGTTCCAGCTTGCAGTCTCTATGGATTGGAATTGTTCAGAGGCATCAGATTCCGACTCAAACTCGAGGATGTTTTCGCCCAGCTCGAACTTGTAATCGGCCTTGGTCGGCTCCACCATCTCGCCAATGAACAAATGGTCAAGGCGCGGCAGTGAACAATAGCCAATGGCCTCCAAGCGCAATTGCATGAAGTCCCAGTCGCTGCTGTTGTGCTGTACATTGGTGACTTTCGCCTGAAGCTTTTTCTCAAACTTGAGGTCCACTCCTGAGCGCTCTGCAAGTTCTTGGAATACATCTGTTTCTGTCTTGTCGCCAAAGACGACGGTACGCCGCCCCATGGTCATGCGGTGGCAACGTTGCCGGGCCTCCACTTGCAGGCTTGCGACTTCGGCGGTGACTTGGAGCTTGACCTTGGTGACTTCGCCCTCAAACAATTGCACCGATAGCCCTGTCTTGCGCTTTACGGCAAACAATTCCAATTTGTCACCCGACTTGAAACGGCCTACAACTGCCTCGGGTTCGCCTTGTCGTGCATCGTTGCGTTCGACACGACCGGGGTCAAACAAGAGTACTGCATAGGAAACGCGGCCCAGCTCGTGGTCGATCACCATATTGCGCAAATCGACACGCTCCAACTCCACACCCTTGTGCTTGACCATCACATCGGATTCACCGCCATAATGCAGCGTCTTGTCGGGATTGGGTGAAGGTGAGAGGCCCATGCTGGATTTGCTTAGAGTTTGGGGAATATTTTGTAAACCAATCCAGGAACCAGGCTACGGAAATATTTGATCTTGTTGGCCTTGACGATTTTCCAATAATCAAATTCGTTGTCGTAATGCTTCTCGGCCACTTCATCGATCTTGGTACTGCTGTCGGCTGTCACGAGCGCAAGATTCAATTTCTTTACAAAATCGACATCTTCCTGTGGCAATACCAATTTTTCTTCAAGAAACCCGAGGCTTACGGTTGCCCTGATACAGGTGCCGTCGGGCCTGAACAGTGTGTAGGTGACGCTCATGCTGGAAAGGCGTGCCTTGAAGAGGATGGAGTGGTATTGCACCTCCACGTAATGCGGCTTATCCCCCTTCAATACGGCCTTTTTCAGGTTGGTGATTTGATCCTTCACAGGCACCTTCATGGGCTTTCCGTCGATGACCAACGCGCCCGTAGCATCGAGCACCAAGTCAAAGTCCATCGTTCTGTCAGTGGAGTCCAGCGAATTGGTACCCCCATCTTTAATC
>JANMIM010000851.1:0-4576 GCA_031375795.1 Bacteroidota bacterium | reverse complement strand
CGGTAGATGGCCACCAACTCCTCAAAAAGATAGACTGCCTGGTCATATTTCTTGTGGTTGTAGTAGGCTACGGCAGCGCTGTCTTTGTCGGCAATGGCGCCGCTCTTGGCCAGCTTCTTGTATGGATCGCAACCCGACAGGGTCAATCCAGCAAAGGCAACCGCCGCTAGGACAAAGAAAAAGAGTGTTTTTCGCATACGAGGCGCAAAGATAGGGAAATCCAAGGAATCAGCGTTTAGCTTTTGTACTATTCCCCTCATACGTCTGCAATCACCGCTTATTTTTTATGGGCTGAATTTGTTTGGGGGGCCCAGTGTCCCCTGGCGGCCGATTTATCCAGAGTGGTGTATAACTCCAAGTCGAAGCTATCGGACTTTTGGAGAGTTTTGCAGCGCTCAAGGATGCGGCCTGAATCGTCTAGTTTTTTGACATTCAGCAATTCATTGTATTTTTGCCGTCACTTGAATTTAAATGAGTTTCAACCTAAACGCTTAAAGAGTTGGACGTTTTCAATAAGATTGACAAAATGATGAAGGCCGATCTGGGGCAATTTGCCGGGATTGGTCACGGATATTTCACATTTCCCAAGTTGGAAGGTGAAGTCGGCCCATGGATGACCTTTCGTGGAAAAAAAGTCCTGAACTGGTCGCTCAACAACTATCTAGGCCTTTGCAACCACCCCGAGGTGCGCAAAACCGATGGCGAGGCTGCTGTGAAGTATGGCCTGGGCTACCCCATGGGGTCCCGCATGCTCACCGGCAACACAGACATCCACGAGCAGTTTGAGCGCGAGGTTTCTGTGTTCATGCAAAAGGAGGATGCCTACCTGATGAACTTCGGCTACCAAGGCCAGGTATCCATCATCCAGAGCCTCGTGGACCGTCATGACGTGATCGTCTATGACCAGTTGAGCCACGCCTGCATCATGGACGGCATGATGATGACCCTCGCCAAGCGCTTTGTGTTCAAGCACAATGACATGGACCAATTTGAGGACCGCCTCAAAAAGGCCACTGCCATTGTGGAGAAGACAGGTGGCGGCATCTTGGTCATCACCGAGGGCGTCTTTGGAATGAAGGGCGACTTGGGCAAGCTGGACAAGATTGCAGCCTTCAAGGACCGCTACCAATTTCGTTTGCTGGTCGATGACGCACACGGCTTTGGGGTGATGGGTGCCACGGGCATCGGCACCGGCGAGCACCTGGGCTGCCAAGACAAGATCGATGTGCTCTTTTGCACATTTGCCAAGTCCATGGCCAGCATCGGCGCATTTGTCTGTGGCGATAAGAAGGTCATCAACTACCTGCGCTACAACATGCGCTCCCAGATCTACGCAAAGACGCTCCCGATGCCGCTGGCGATCGGTGCACTCAAGCGTCTGGACCTGCTCAAGAATTCCCCAGAGATGCGCGAGAAGCTCTGGAGCATCGTCAATGCCATCCAATCTGGCTTGCGTGCCCGCAACTTTGACATTGGCATCACCGAGTCACCTGTGACGCCGGTCTACCTCAAGGGTTCTTATGAGGAGGCTGCCCGCATGATCATCGACCTTCGCGAGAATTACAACCTCTTTGTGTCGGTGGTGACTTATCCTGTGGTGGAGCGCGGCGAACTGATGTTGCGCATCATCCCGACGGCCACCCACTCGATGGAGGATGTAGAGTACACCTTGAATGCATTTGAGGAGATTCGCGCCAAGGTCGAGGCTGGCGTGTACAAGCAGGGTGCCCCGCTCGGCGCAGGCATGCTGGGTTGAGCAATCTCCCCCGATTCAGGGAGGAGCTTGTCTATCACATGAGATGAATGTTCAGCGGCCCCGATTTGGGGCCGCTTCTTTGATGGGATTGTGTACAAGATCGGAGGCGATGTGCAGAAATTATCGCGGCATCGGCTGCCGTGGTTGCCCCAAGTTCTCTAATTTCGTCATTCACACTCATACCCCTAATGTACCATGGAAAAATACAAGAGTCTGCTTGATTTGGTCAGTACCTTGGAAGATGACTTTTCAAAGTTTTATGAAAAAGGAAACAAGGCTGCCGGCACACGTCTGCGCAAGGGCATGCAGGAAGTCAAGGAATTGGCGCAAGAAATCCGCACCCAAATCCAAAGTTCCAAAAACGAGGGTTGAGCATTTTGCCTTGGCAGTAGAACCAAAGGCTTGAACCCCCAAGACCACAAAAAAAGCGTGGCGTTCCCGATGACAGGAACGCCACGCTTGTTGTATGCGGCATCGTCAGATGCCCAAAAGCTTTTGCAACTCGGCCTTGATTTGGAGCTTGAGGCCCTCGCTGGCATCCCAGAGCGGCAGGCGCACATGGCTGCCACCGACTCCCAGCAGCTCCAAGGCGGCTTTCACGCCGACGGGGTTGCCTTCCATGAACAGCAGTTGGATGAATTTCAAGACGGCATAGTGCCCGGCGCGCGCGGCGACAAAGTCGCCCGCCAAGGCCTGACGCACCATGTCGCTGAATTGCCGAGGCAGGGCATTGGCGACGACAGAGATCACGCCATCTGCGCCCGCGCCGATGAGGGGCAATGTGATGGCGTCGTCGCCCGAGATCACCAAGAAGCCCTGCGGGCGGTCGCGGATGATCTCCATGCATTGCTCGATGTTGCCGCTCGCCTCCTTGATGCCGATCACATGGGGAAACGCATTCGCCAGCCTGATCGTCGTGGCGGCGGTCATGTTGCTCCCCGTGCGGCTCGGTACATTGTACAAGATGATCGGTGTCTGCACGTCCTCGGCAATGGCAGCAAAGTGCCTGAAGATGCCTTCCTGGCTCGGTTTGCTGTAATAGGGGCTCACCGAGAGCAGCGCGTCGGGCCGATGGCGCTTGGACCAATCCTTGGCCTTTGCGGTGACCTGACTTGTGTCGTTGCCACCCACGCCGAGCACGATGGGCACCCGTCCATCATTGGTTTGCATGACCATTTCGACCACAAGCTCCTGCTCCTTGGGCGACAGCGTAGCCGTCTCGCCCGTCGTGCCGAGCACCACCAAAAACTCCACGCCACCGTCGATCAGGTGCTTGGTAAGCTTGTCGACGCCAGAGAGGTCGAGTCCGTCATTGGCAAAAAAGGCCGTGGTCATCGCCACGCCGGTTCCTTGAAATTTTTTCATTTTTCCAGCATTTTGGAATAGAGTTCAAAGGTATCCAAAATTTTGTGCAGCCGGGACTCGGTCGGCATTTGCAACATCAGCTCGTAAAATTCCTCGTAGCCGCTCTCGTGCAAGCCCACGCGGGTCTTGGCGCTGCTCAGGCCGCAGATGAACCGCGAGGTCATCTTCTCGGTCGTGTCCAGGTTCACCAAGATGTCCAGCCCGAGGTCATTGAGCTCCTGCAAGCGCTTGACCGATGGAAAATTGAGCCAGTTGAGTTGGGCGGGGTTGATGAAAACCGTTTCCACCGAATCCTTGAACATGGGTTGCGACTTGCGGTTGTAGGTCACCTCGACGACGGCCACACGCTTGCCCTTGTCTTCGAGGTGCGTGATGTACTTGGTGAAGTAGACCAAGTCATCGGCCGTGAACTGGTCGATGTTGACGATGAATCCCAAGGAATCAGCCTTTTCCAGATCCACGAATGCATGGGGAAAATTCACTTTCTTGGCGCGCTGCTTGAAGAGGCGCAAGCTGTACCGATGCCGCAGGGATTGGATGAAATTCATGCGAGCATCTCCATGAATTCGGCTTCCGAGAGTACCTTCACCTTGTGCTGGGTCGCTTTTTCGAGCTTGCTGGGTCCCACATCGGATCCCGCGAGCAAATAGCTGGTCTTGGCTGAGACCGATCCCTTCACTTGCCCACCGTTGGCCTCGATGGTGTCCTTGATGCCATCTCGGCTGAAGTGCTCAAATGTGCCCGAGACCACAAAGCTGAGCCCTGCCAGTTTTTGCGACACGGCTTTTTCCTCCTCGGCCAACTCAAATTGCAGGCCGGCGGCCTTCAAGCGCTCGATCTTGGCTTGGTTCACCGGATTCCCGAAAAACTCGATGATGCTCTCGGCGATTCGGTCACCGATTTCGTGCACATGCAGGATGTCTTCCTTGCTCGCTGCTGCCAGGGCATCGATGGTCTGGAATTGCTTCACGAGTTTTTTGGCGACCGTTTCACCCACAAACCGAATGCCCAAGGCAAACAAGACACGCGGGTAGGGGACTTTTGCGCTGGCTTTGATCCCTTCGATCAGGTTGATGGCACTTTTTTCGGCAAAGCGGTCCATTGCGACCACCTGCTCGTATTTCAAATCATAGAGATCGGTGTAGTCCCGCACCTGGCATTCCTTGGAGTCGACCAGTTGCGACACGATCTCGGCGCCGAGCCCGTCGATGTCCATCGCCTTGCGGGCCACGAAGTGCTCGATGCGGCCCTTGACCTGCGGCGGACAAGTCTCGCTATTGGGGCAATAGGAATTGACCTCGCCCTCGTTTTTGATGAGTTCTGTATTGCAATCTGGGCAATGCGTGATGAATTTGAGGGGAGTGGCATCGGGCTTGCGCATCGCCATCACGACCTCGATCACCTTGGGGATGATCTCGCCGCCCTTGGCGACACGCACCGTGTCGCCTTCGCAGA
>JANMIM010000845.1:0-1811 GCA_031375795.1 Bacteroidota bacterium | reverse complement strand
CCCTGGGTGTCGCCATGGGCTTGGTGGGCCGGCCACGCACTTTGGGCGATGGTGAACGTCTGCGGATTGGCAGGGTTGCCCGGAGGGATGTGGCAGATGGTAATGTCAGCCACGGGGCATGGGCCCTGCGTCGCACCTTGGGATTGGTAAGACGGCCAACTTGCAGTCGGAATGCTGACTTGCTGCCCATTGAAGCAGATCTGAACCGGCGTCATGTTGCAAGCACCTTGGGTATCTCCATGGGCTTGGTGGGCAGGCCATGCACTCGCAGGCACAGTGATCGTCTGCGGATTGCCCGTATTTCCCGGAGGAATGTGGCAGATCGTTACCTCCACCTCTGGGCATGGCCCCTCGGTATCCCCATGTGACAAGTGGTAGGGCAGCGATGCACGTGGAATCTGCATCGTTTGGTTTTCATTGCGACTTCCAGCCTTGTGACAAATGGTCACCGTGCTCATGTCACATTCACCCTGCACGTCTCCATGGGTCTGGTGGGCCGGCCACTCCGACATCGGGATGGTGATCGTCTGTGGCAGGTTGGGGTTGTCGGGCGGCAAGTGGCAGATGGTGATGCTCTGGACTGGGCATGGACCCTGGGTCGCCCCCATCGCCTGGTAGGCAGGCCATGCTGCCGTCGGGATTTCCATCGTGCGGCCAGGTGCGTTGCGCGGGCCACCGGTCTCCCTGAAGCAGATCGTCATCGGCGTCATGTTACAAGCGCCTTGCACGTCGCCATGGGACTGGTGCGAGAGCCAAGCACTCTCGGGTATTGTGATGGTCTGAACGCCTGCTGGGTTCCCCGGTGGCACGTGACAGATCACGATGGTGCGTGCCGGGCAAGCACCGCGGGTGGCACCCAGACCTTGGTAATAAGGCCACAAGCTCTCAGAGATCAAGATCGTCTGGTCTTGGTAGCAGATCGAGATCAAGGTGCGCGAGCAGGCTCCCTGCACGTCGCCATGCCCTTGGTGGGCCGCCCATGCCGATTGAGGAATCGTCATCGTCACAGCATTGCTCGGGTTGCCCGGCGGGATGTGGCAAATCGTGATTTCCTGGACCGGGCATGCACCCTGCGTCGCGCCGAGGCTCAGCAAGGCCTGCACGGCCGAGTTGCTCACACTGATCGTCTGGCCTTGGTAGCACAGCGTGGAGGTCTGCGTGGCACAAGCCCCTTGGATGTCGCCGTGGGCTTGGTGCGCGGCCCATGCATTCTCATTGATGGTGAGGGTCACCGGCGCGGTCGGATTGCCGGGTGGTATGTGGCAAATGGTGATTTGGCGAGGCGGACATGCACCTTGCGTGGCTCCCAAGCTCTGGAACGCCGTCCAAGCACTTTGGCTGATGGTCATGGTCTGGTTTTGGTAACAAATCTCGACCATCGTCGTGGAGCAAGGTCCCTGCACGTCGCCATGCTGCTGGTGGGCAGGCCATGCCGATTGCGGGATCGTGAGCGTCTGCGCGGCCGCCGGATTGCTCGGCGGAATGTGACAGATGGTCAAGGTCTGGGCAGGGCAAGGGCCTTGCGTGGCACCCAAGCTCTGGTACAGCGGCCAAATCGTCTGGGTGATCGAGAGGTTCTCGCCATTGTAGCAGATGGCCACCTTGGTCTTGGAGCAGGGTGCCTGCACGTCGCCATGACCGGAGTGAGCCGGCCACGCGCTCTGCGGGATCGTCATCGTGCTCGCGGCAGCAGGGTTGCCCGGCGGGATGTGGCAGATCTGGATCGTGGGCTCGACGCATGGCCCTTGCGTCGCACCCATGCTGAGAAAAGCCGTCCACGCCGACTGCGACACCGACATCTGCTGGCCTTG
>JANMIM010000838.1:0-6162 GCA_031375795.1 Bacteroidota bacterium | reverse complement strand
GCGGCTGTTGTGGAGGCTGCATTTGGTGCTGCTGCATCGGTTGCATTTGCTGCATCGGCATTTGCGAGTACACGATGCCCTCTTGTTTGCGCTGTATCCGCAGACGGAAATCTTTCTGTTCGATCTCCACGTCTGTGAGCGTGCTTCTATTGATGAATTTCAGAAGCTCCTGAATGTCTTTGATATCCATATCCTGGGAAATTTGCTGCCAAAAAAAAGGATTATTTCGCGCGCTCCATGTAGGAGCCGTCTTCAGTATTGATCTTGATCTTGTCTCCGATGTTCACAAACAAGGGCACCCTCACCTCTGCGCCGCCCTCTACAGTGGCTGGCTTCAAGGTATTGGTGGCAGTATCGCCTTTGATACCCGGCTCGGTATAGGTGATGGTCATGATCACGGTCGACGGGGGCTCCACGGCCAAGATGTCATCGTTCTTGTCTGTATTGAACAAAATCTCGACGATGTCATTTTCCTTGATGAACTGTGGATTGGGGACCTTGGAGGCGTCGATCGGAATCTGGTCATAGGTATCGGTATCCATCATCATGAAGTAGGAACCTTCACGGTAGAGGTACTGGTATTGGCGGCGCTCCACGCGCACGATGTCGATCTTGGCGCCAGAAGGGAAGGTGTTCTCGAGCACGCGACCCGTTGTCACGCTCTTGAGTTTGGTCCTGACAAATGCTGAACCCTTGCCTGGCTTCACATGAAGGAATTCGACGATCGAGTAGATGTCATTGTTGAATTCGATCGTAAGTCCTTTTTTGATCTCTGAGGTACTACCCATATTAAAGAAAATTGAATTAGAACGCGCAAATTAAGAAAAAATCAGATTGGGGGACGTGCTTTGGCAAAGGTAATTCTCGTGGTGGGTCGGCTTTTCTTGAATTGTGGGCATCGATGGGTAGGCCCCGCTACTCGTCGGCATATTGGTGCATGGATTTGATGAGCGCCCCTTGGAAGGGAATGCTGTCCAGCAGGCTGTCGGCTGCCATGTCCTTGACGACCAAATGGCCATCCAATGGGTAAAACAGGGTGCTTTCAAAAAAGTCGGCCTCGCAATCGGTGGCGCGACTCGCCTCGAGTTCGCCGTTGTCGCGCACGATGCCAGCGGCCACGATGCGCAGGTCATGCAAAAATTCACGCCCGAAGCGAACGGCGAAGTAGGGGGTGGGCCTCAAAAGCGCAAAATTCACCGGCGTGGTCGTGCCGCGTACCAAAAAGTCCCCATTGGCGTCGATCAAGCCCTGCCGCGTGCCAGCGGTGTCGTGGCACATCACCGTGATGACGTGGTAGCGGTCGAGCAAAATCTCGTCTACCCGCACGCCGAGGTCGATCTTGGCGCGCACCGTCATGGCCTCCTCGTCGTACACTGCCACCTGGTTGCTGTCTTGGCACAGGTAAAATTTGCCGCTGTTGTACAGGCATCGACCTGGGCGGCCGGTAAATTCCAGGACCTGTGTCTTGCCATTGCGCCGTTTCACGAGCGCGATTTGCTGTGCGACGGTGTCCACGATCATGACCTGGAGCTTGCCGACGGCGATGTAGTGCGGAGACAGGGGCAAGCCGTCAAATTTTTCCTTGACACTGCCATAGCTCGGACTCACCTGCAAAAGGGTCTTTTGCGAGCCGCTTGCGATCCAGATCACATTGTCCACCATGTCCACATCACTCAGGTCGGCGTTGGCCACACCGGCCTTCACATTCCAATCCGCCTCCAATGCATGGTCCTTGTAGCGGTGGATGCTCAAGCCTGCACCCTGCCCCGCGACCAGGAAAAAACTCGCATGCGTCTTGATCTCGTAGACGCTGTCGTCGTCGAGGCTCTGGCAACCGCTCAGGAGGAGCAGGAGGCCGAGCGAACACAGGATGTATTTTGAAAAGCGGGAATTCATATTCCCCGAAAGATAAGGATGTAGGCGGAGAATCGAAACTTGGATGTGGGATTTGAGGGATTTGGCCCTGAGCAAACGCGGCTTCCATACGGATTCAAAAAAAATTCGTCGGTAAACCTTGCGATGGCAAGCCTCACCGACGAATCAGGATAGGTGGGAAGCAATCCTCAGATCGCCCACTTCACATACACCGCACCCCAAGTAAACCCGCCGCCGACGGCAGCGAGGATGAGGTTGTCGCCTTTTTTGAGTTGGTCTTTCCAGTCCCAGAGGCAGAGTGGAATCGTCGCTCCGGTCGTGTTGCCGTAGCGGTGAATGTTGATCATCACCTTGTCATCCGACACGCCCATGCGCTCGGCGCAGGCGTCGATGATGCGCTTGTTGGCTTGGTGAGGCACCAAGAACGCAATGTCTTCCGATTTCAGGTTGTTGCGCGACATGACCTCGGCCACGACGTCGGCCATCTTGGTGACGGCAAACTTGAAGACGTATTTTCCTTCTTGGTACACGTAGTGTTCGCGGTTGGTGACCGTCTCGATGGACGGTGGCTTGAGGCTGCCGCCTGCGACCATGTGCAGGTGCTTCACGCCGTTGCCATCGCTGTGCAGGTCGGCGTCCATGATGCCCAGGCCGTCTTCATTGGGCTCGAGCAGGAGGGCGCCTGCGCCGTCGCCAAAGAGCACGCAGGTGTTGCGGTCGGTGTAGTCGATGATGCTCGACATCTTGTCTGCACCGACGATCACGACTTTTTTGTGGGTGCCGGTCTCGATGAACTTGGATCCGACGACCAAGCTGTAGAGTAATCCGGAACAAGCAGCTTCGACATCAAATCCCCATGCCTTGGTGGCGCCGATCTCTGCGCAGATGATGTTGGCGGTGGCGGGGAAAATGCGGTCTGGAGTCACAGTGGCACAGATGAGCAGGTCGATCTCGTCGGCCTTGATGCCTCTGCGCTCGAGGAGCTCGTTCACGGCGGCAATCGCCATGTGTGAGGTCGCGCCTTCCTTCATGATGCGGCGCTCGCTGATGCCCGTGCGCTCCAGGATCCATTCATTGTTGGTATCGACCAGCTTTTCCAACTCGAGGTTGGTGAGCCTGTACTCTGGGAGGTAATGGCCCAGGGCCGTAATCGCTGCTCTTCTCATGCAATGGTGGGATTATCGGGATTGAACGATGCAAAGGCGGCCTCGATTTTCGAAACCAAATTGTTCTCGGCGGCAAGTACCGCGCTTGAAATCATGCTCTCGACCGCCTTGGCGGTGCTGATGCCGTGGCCGATGATGGAGATGCCTTTCACCCCCAAGACTGGTACGCCACCATAGTTTTCAAAGTTGAAGGTCTCGATGAAGTCGTCGCCTTCAAACCGCGACTTGAGCAATTCATACATCGACTCGCCAAATTTGAGGACGACATTGCCCGTGAAGCCATCGCAGACAAAGGCGTCGGCATGTCCACGGTAGATGTCTCGGCCCTCGACATTGCCGATGAAGTTGAATTTGTCGCTGCCTTTCATGAGTTGGTAGGCGGCTTTGACAGCCTCGGGGCCCTTGCCCTCCTCTTCGCCCACGTTCATGAGCCCGATGCGCGGATTGCTGAACTTGTGGACGCTTTCCAGGAAGACCTTGGAGAGAATGCCAAATTGGTAGAGCACCTCGGGCTTGCAGTCGACATTGGCGCCGACATCGCAGAGCAGCACTTTTTTGCCCTCACCGATCTCGATCAAGACCCCGATCGTAGGGCGCATGACACCCGCGATCTTGCCGAGGCCCATGACCGAGGCCACGAGCATGGCACCCGTATTGCCTGCGCTCACAAATGCATCGAGCTGTTGTTGCTTGACCATGCCGATGCCGACGTTGATCGAGGACCTCGGCTTGGATGCCACCGCCTTGGTGGGCGACTCCTCCATGCCGATGACCTGGTCGGTGTGCACAATCGAAAAGGCCGCGGGGGTTTCTCCCCGGGCCTTTAGTTCTGCATGAATCGACGTCTCATCACCTATCAAAACAATCTCCGCCCGTGGGCCAAGATTTTTGCGTGCCAAAATGGCACCTTCGATGGGTGCAGCTGGGGCATAATCCCCACCCATGATGTCCACGCCAATCCGCATCGATTACAGCTCGTCTTTGCCTTCCATCACCTGGCGGCCGCGGTAGTATCCGCTTTCAAGGCACACACGGTGGTAAAGGGTCGCTTCCCCGCTGGTAGCATCGATGTACATCGGCTTCATCTCCAACTTGTGGTGGGTGCGGCGCTTGTCGCGCCTCTGCTTGGAAATCTTACGTTTAGGATGGGCCATAGGGCTATTTTCTTAAAATTATTCTTTGGAATCTTTCAATTTATTCAATGCTTGCCAGCGCGGATCGGTCGTCTCTTCTTCCGTTTCAAGTTCTTCGGGCTCCTTGGGGCTGCCGTCGGGATTGAGTCCCAACAACTCCAATACCTGGGGTGCACACAGGTGCACGTCGGTACTGGGCACCCGCCTCAGAGGCATTTCCAATACGATAAAATCATAGAGGTCCCGAGCAAAGTAGATCACAGGCGTCGAATCTTCTATGAGGATCACCTCGTCGGTGTCAAACTCTAGTTCTTCATCAAAGCTGTAAACGATGCGCACTTCAAAATCCAAAGGGTAGGGATAGGGCTCCAGGCAACGGTCGCACTCTATCATGATCTCCCCTGTGAATCTGAACTTTGCGTCCAGGTGGGTGGTCGACTTGTCAATCGCCATGTCCACCTTCACTTTTCCATCATGGATCGGTGAAAATTCAAATTCCGCAAAAAAAGAACTGTCTACGTCAAACGTGTCATGGTTCAGACCCGGCCGAAGTTTCGGCACGTCGACTGAATACCTCTTTTCAAATGACTTATTCACCGCAGTTTTTTGAGCATGCAAAGCTAGGAAAATCCACAATCAATCTGAAATAAATGTGGACATCGGTAAATGAATTTTTAGCGGCCGTCTCAAGCCTCCTCTTGCGCGGCGGCTTCGACGACCTCTTCCTCCTCTTCCTCGGCGGCGATATCGGCTGGAATGTGGCGTCGATCGCGGGATTTGGGGTTGAAAATGGAGCCTTCTTGAATCTCCAGATTGTCCCTTCTTTCACGCACGATGTCCATTGCTTTGTACATGGCGTGGATGAAGCTGCTCGGATCGGCCTCGCCCTTGCCGGCCAGGTTGTAGGCCACGCCGTGGTCGGGGGAGGTGCGCACGATGGGCAGGCCCGCCGTGAAATTCACCCCCTCAAAACCGGCCATGAGCTTGAAAGGGATCAAGCCCTGATCGTGGTACATGGCCAGGACCGCGTCAAATTTTTTGAACATACCCATTCCGAAGAATCCGTCGGAACTGTAGGGACCCATCGCAAAGATGCGTTCGCGTTGGGCTTCTTCCACGGCCCGCTGGGTGCGTTCCTTGTCTTCCTTGCCCAAGAGGCCGTTGTCGCCAGCATGGGGATTCAGGCCCAAGACTGCGATTTTGGGCTTGTCGACGTTGAAGTCGGTCTTCAGGGACATGTTCATGATCCGCAATTTCTTGAGGATCAGTTCGACCGTGATGGCTTTGGCCACGTTGGCGTGGGGAATGTGTCCTGTGACCACGGCGACCTTGAGGCGGTCGTGGATCATGAACATGAGGTTGGTGTCGACGCCAAATTGCTGAGCGAGGTATTCGGTGTGACCCGGAAACTGGAATTCCTCGCTTTGGATCGAGCTCTTGTCGATCGGGAGCGTGACCAAGGCGTCGATTTCGCCCGCCTTGAGGTCGATCACCGCTTGCTGCAGCGCCTGAAAGGCGCCTTTGCCGGCTTCCAACGAAGCTTTGCCGGGCTCTACATTGTCGGCATTGGTGATGCAATCGATCACCGATACCTTCTTGGGCTGCGCCTGGTTGGGCTGCTGGATGACGTTGTAGGAAAATTTGTCTACGCTCAGCAGCTTTCGGTAGACATTGAGCACCTTGGCAGATCCATAAATGATGGGCGTGCAGATTTCACGGAGCCTTGGCTCGGTGAGGCCCTGTATCAACAGCTCGGGCCCAATGCCGTTGAAGTCGCCGATGGAGATGCCTATCCGCAGTAGTTTTCTAAATTTTTGCATAAGATAAAGATCGTGTGGGCCATGTCCTTGGTAATGCCACCGCCGATCGGCGATGGGCGGGACCCACTCATTTTTTAATAATTGCTCAGGAACTCGGTGAGCAAGCGCACCCCGACGCCCGTGCCATTCTTGCCACGGTAATTGTCAGATGACGGCAAGAAACTCGGT
>JANMIM010000992.1:0-14444 GCA_031375795.1 Bacteroidota bacterium | reverse complement strand
GTGTCCGAGTGGTTGAAGGAGCACGCCTGGAAAGTGTGTGTACCTCAAAATGGTACCGCGGGTTCGAATCCCGCTCTCTCCACGATCTGAAAACAAAAAAGCCCCAAAGATTGGGGCTTTTTTGTTGCGCCTCCATGTCGTCATAGAACATCGACTTGGGGGCTGTTTTCGACGACAATCGCCTTGTCGCGTGCCTCAGGAGGTCTGCAACATCTGAAAAATGCTGTCTTTCAAATGTACCCGGTGCTTGCGCAACGCTGTGAGATGCTCATCACTCGTCACCTCGGCACCCGTCTCAATGCGATGCACCTGATGGTCTACTTCGTGGTACTCGTCGAAAATCTTCTTGAAGTGCAGATTGCTGATTTTCAATTCATGAACCTTTTCCTTCAATTCAGGGAACTCATGTAGGATATCGTGCTTTTCCATTTCTTTTTTCATTGCTTTTAATATCCAAACTTCCCGCTTTTGGCTGCAGCTAGACATGACGACAAGCAGCCTGGCAGATGACAATTGTCAGTTCTGTAACATGCAAGACGCCGAGCCTCTTGGATGAAGCCCGGCGTCTTGGCCAAGGTGAGCCTTTGCTCAGTTTCCGTTCAGCTCCCAAATGCAAGCACCGTTGTCATTGTTCACGCGTGCATTGAAGTACTCTGTGCGGATGATCGGCGTGCAGGCAGGGCCACAGTACGGACCTACAAATTGCACGACCAGGGTCCCCAAAAGATAAGGCGGCGTCGGGGCAACCAAATAGGCAATCTGGTAGTACTCGCGGCTGATCTCCGTGAAGCCGCGGTTCACGATTCCGGCAATCTTGCTGTTGAGGCCATTGTCGTTGCTGCAGCTGGGTTGCTGCGCATACACCTGGCTCAAACCAAGCACCATCAAAAAGGAAAACACTCCTAACACATTTGGGGAAATGACTCCAAAATAGGCAAGAACTGCTGTTTTTTTGCAGAAATCGGTTGCTTTCATAATTCTGCGACTTGGACATTGGTGCCTTATACACGTCATTGCCGCCTGAAGAATGATACCACGCCGATTATCTAGGCAAGCGACCAACAACTGGCTCATTATTGGACAAGGTCTAACATCACAGATAGAGAATGGTATACACCTTCGAATCGTCTCCACCCATTGTAGACGCGCCCGTCACCGTGGAGGGGCGTGCTTTGGGTGGGCGCAGATTGTCTCTTGGGGCCTCGATGGGCAAAAGATGGGCAACCATTGATCGGTCTTCGGTGTGGGTTACCCGTGTTGATGCCGTCACCCTATGAAGTCTGATGGAGCAAGAGATCAGCGCCTGTGTGGCGGACGAAACCAAAAATACAAGCCCGTGCCCACTCCAAATAGCGCAAGGGCGGCCCATGCCAGCTGCACTTTTGAGAGCAAGCCATTGACCACAAATGCCGCCGAAATGAGGACATATATTAAAGGTGTGAGGGGATACCCGGGCACCCTGAATCCTGTATGCTTGATGCCTGCCTTGCGGTCACGCCACCTGAAAATGTAGATCGCCGCCGCCGCCATGACCAGAAACACGGCTTCGGTGTAGGTGACGTAGTCCACGAGGTTGCCAAACGTGCCCCAGAGGAAGAGCAACATGATCGCCCAAGTGCTTTGCAACACGATTGCCAAGACGGGCGTGCCTGTCTTGGGATGGATGCGGGCCAGCGCCGGGAAAAAGACCCCGTCGGCAGCCATCGCAAAGTAGATGCGGGGGGCGCTCATCGTGAAGATCAGGATCGAACCCGCCACCGAGATACACACCAACAAGGCCACCACCTTGCCCCCAACGTCCCCAAATACAGCCTGCATCATGGCCGAGGCGACACCCTTGGAGTCCGCGATCACCCCTACGGGCAGTGCACGCAGGTAGGCCCAGTTGACGAGCACATAGGCGAGCATCACGCCCATGACTCCCAGGAGCATGGCGCCGCCCATACGCTTGCGCGCATCGGGCATTTCCCCCGAGAGATAAGTGAGGTGGTGCCAGCCGCCATAGGACCAATAGACGCCCACAAGCCCCAGCAACATGGGACTCAAGGATGCCCATCCCAGGCTGGGCAAAGTCCAGTCGATGGGCACCGGCGCCTGCACAAAGGCGATGCCTGCCACGATCAAGCCCAGGATGCCGATCACCTTGAGTGCCGTCACCACGCCAGCGATCATCCGCCCCAATCCAAAACCTTGCACGTTGATCGCGGTACACAGGACGATGAGGCAGACGGCGACGATTTTTTGGGTCATGTCGTCCATGGGGATGAAGACGATCAAGAAATTGGAGAAGACCAGTGCCAAGCCGGCAATCGCGCCGCTCGTGACGGCCATGAGCACGACCCAGCCAAACATGAAGGCCACCGCGCTGCCATAGGCCTCCTTGAGGTAGACATAAACGCCGCCGGCCTGTGGGAAACGTGCCGCCAATTCGCCGTAGCTGAGTGCGCCCGACAAGGTGATGATGCCGCCGAGTATCCAAACCGGGATCAGCAACCCGGCATAGGGGATCGCCTTGGCAACCCCGCTCGGGGTCATGAAGATGCCTGAGCCGATGCAACTGCCCATGACGAGCAGCACCAGCAGGTAAAACCGAGATTGCTTGGGCGACTGACTCATGGCACGAGATGGTTGATGATGCTGCTTTGATCCATTGGCAATCCACACCGAGGCGTGAATCGAATCCCAAAATCTGAAATTCTTTTGGATTCTCGGGCAATTTTGATTTTGGGTAGGATTTGAGTGGCCTCTGCACGGTATGCGAATTGGCTACGTACATGGGCTGGGAAGGTCGGCGGTGGCATTCGGCTGGGTGGGGGGCAGATTGGCAATATTGGCGGATGGCAGGGTCGGTCAGCCGCCAATTCCGCCCCGTTCGACAAGCTCCCCGATTGCGGATCGGGACACGGCAGGGCGGGCTCCGGCGGGCGGTAGATCAGCATTCGGGCCCGAGGCCCGCGCTTCCTTGCATTCGCAGCCCGGCCAGTGTATTTGTGCGGATTTTGTGTCTGCCGTTGAAACGCAAACATTGGCTGTTCAGGTTTTCGTTTGATTTCTCTTCGGAAAGTTTCTAAATTGGTTTTTCATTCCTCTAAAACGGTGTCTCCACAATGCATTTTCGAAATATTCTTCTTGTTTGCCTGCTTTGCTTTGGTTCCCTTTTTGCCCAAAATGTCGGGATCGGCATCAACGTGCCAGCCGAAAAGTTGCATGTGAACGGCAACCTCCGTTTCGACGGCGCACTCATGCCCAATGGCAATGCTGGCGCGACCGGACAGGTGCTGATTTCCCAAGGCCCGGGCGTCGCGCCGATCTGGGGACCTGTCGGCGGATTGATTGCCACCTATAAGAACACCTCTACCCGCACGACGATCAACCTGACGACCTTTATCCCGATCACTGGCCTGAGCCGCACATTCACCCTTACCTCCAATGCCGTGGTGATCATCTCCACGTATGGATCCATGGAGACGTTCTCCACTACATTTTCGGGCTCTGGAGCGATCGTGCAAGTATTCAACAACGGCGTTGCGATTCCCGACATGTTTCAAACGGTCGATGTCAACGACGGCTCAGGCTTCACTGGCACCGTCGCCCCATGGTCCATGATGAACTCCGTGAGCCTTACTCCGGGCACCTATACCATCACCGTCAGGGCCCGCAAATATGCCTTTGACAATTTCTATGCTGGAGGTAACTCCACAGCTCCGAGCCCCAACGAGGGTGCACTCATCCTGATGGTGTTCCCTCAGTAAGGAAATTTAATTCCTAGGTCTATTCCTTCACCTCAAAGTTTTGACCGTAACGCTTGGTTTCGGTCTCGGCCAAGATCAGGTAGTTGCCTGGCGGCAATTTGCGCCCGACCTTGAGCAGCCCGGGAACGCTGGCATAGACAAAGTCGTCGTAGAGGATGGCGACTTCCATGAGCCGGTCGTCGTACAGCTTGATCCTCACCTGCTGCGAGTATTGCGAATTGAAACGCACCCGCAGGGGTCCACCGCCGTCGTCGGTGCCCTGCAACACCTCCATCCCAAATTCCTCTTGCCCCTCCTCTGCCTTCACCTCCCTGATGCGGGAATAAATCTCACGGCCAGCGGCATCGATGTTGCGGATGCGGTAATAGAACGATGCTCCTTTTTCCAGCCCCTGCTCGTAGTAGGCATATTGCCTGAAGTCGCGTGTGTCTCCGAGCGAGGCCAGCGTATCCACGGGCACAAACCGCTCGATGTCGGTGCTCTTCTCGACGATGTGCATGCGGCTGTCTTTTTCAAACGTCACCGCCCACTTCAAACTCAAAATCCCTTCCTTGTAGCGCAGGGTCACATTCTGGTACTCCGTCGCAGGATTTTCACGCATGCTGGTCATGCGCCACACGCCCTTGACCTTTACAAACACTGAACCGGGATCTGAGCCGGCCGTGAAGTGGCTCCAGATGGCTCGGTTCTCTGGCGGGATGTAGTAGGGCACCTTTTCGCGGCTGTAGGTAAACAAGGTGTCGCGCTCCGGGAGAAAAGGCACATTGGGCACGGGGCTGTAATACAAGGCATCCAGAATCTTGCCCTTGGGGTCAAAGAGTACAAAATAGTTGCCCTCGTGCTCCAGCAGCGGGAACCGAATGAGAAAATCGGGTGTGGTCGCGAGGCTCAAGCTCACGCCCGATGCACGGTTCTTCGCGAGCAGGTACGTGCCATGCGCGGGGATGCGCGCCTCGGCGGGCAGCCGCACCGAGTAGTCGCGCGTCACGAGCAGGTAGCCCTCGAGCGATTGCACGCGGCTCTCGGGGTTGTAGAATTCGACGCGGTGGCGGTTGTCGCTCAGGTAGTTTCCTGGCACGATGCGGGAAATAAAAATGCTCTGGGAAAATGTGATTCCCCAGAGCATGATTCCCAGACCCGTGAGCAGGTAGCGCATCGATCAGTCCTTGAGGTAGACGATGAAGCGCTCCTTTTTGCCGAGGTTCACCAAGACAAAGTGGCCGTTGATGAGGTCCTTGGACGAGACGGTGTAGGTCTCGTCGGTGACCTTGACCGTATTGATGGCAACACATTGGTCCTTTGTGACCTTGCGTTTGGCATCGCCCTTGGAGGTCGTGGCCCCGACATTTGTCAAGAAATCCAGCAGGTTCATGCCGGCCGTGAGCGATGCGCTGTCGATTTCGCCTTGGTTCACGCCCCCAAACACCTGCTTCACTTCGGCGGCAGACATGGCCTTGAGGTCGTCCATGCCGCCCTTGCCATGCAGCAACTTGGTCGCACGCAGGGCCATCTCCAAGCCAGCGCTGCCGTGGATGCGCTCTGTCATCTCCTCGGCGAGTGCCCGTTGCAAGGCTGTCGGGTTGCTGGGCATGGCATCGATCATGGCCTGGATCTCGGGGATGGATTTGAGGCTGAAGATCTTGGCCAGCGTGATGGCGTCTTGGTCGGTCCCCTGGATCCAGAATTGGTAGAATTCGTAGGGCGAGGTGAGCTCAGGGTCCAGGAAAATGTTGCCTTTTTCACTCTTGCCGTACTTGGTGCCGTCGGCCTTGGTGATGAGGGGGCAGGTAAATGCATAGACATTTTCCTCATGCCCGAGGATCTTGCGCACCAGCTCCATGCCGGCAGTGATGTTGCCAAATTGGTCCGAGCCCCCAAACTGCAGGTGGCAATTTTCGTGTTGGTGCAGGTGCAGGAAGTCGTAGCCCTGGATCAGCTGATAGCTAAACTCGGTGAAGGATATGCCGGTCCCCGCATCGATGCGGTTCTTGACGGAGTCCTTGCTGAGCATGTAGTTCACCGTCAGGTATTTCCCGACATCCCGCAAGAATCCCAGGAATGAAAAATCCTTGAACCAATCGTAGTTGTTGACGATGCGGGCGGGATTGGTGGGCGAATCAAAGTCGAGGAAACGGCCCAATTCCCGCCGAATGCCCTTGAGGTTGCGCTCCAAGACCTCCTCGCTGAGCATGTTGCGCTCGGCAGACTTGCCAGAGGGGTCACCGATGCGTCCCGTGGCCCCGCCCACCAAGGCGATGGGATGATGGCCATGACGCTGAAAATGAAGCAAGAGCATCACCTGCACGAGGTTGCCAATGCCCAGCGAGGCTGCCGTCGGATCAAACCCCACATAGCCCACCACCTTGTTGTTGTTGAGCCATTCTTCGGTGCCGGGGGTGATGTCTTGGAGCATCCCGCGCCATTTTAATTCTTCGATTAATCGCATTATTTTTCTTTATATTTGCAGTCCCGCAGCACAAAATTACGGTATAGGTGGCTTAGAAGAAAGTTTTAGGTTGCGGGGAATGAAAAGGAGGCCTTCGCATCAAGAAATTTTCAATTTTAAAAATGCGCGAGGCTTTATTATTGTGTGTTTTTTGTTGTATCTTGTGAAGGTTTATTGGTCTCAACTCACCCAAAATAGGACAGTCAGGGGAAAGTCGTGATCAAATACATTTTGATAATTATGAGGGCACTCAGAATCCATTTTCTCCTTCTGCTGACGATCTGCACGATGTTTGGCGCAAAGGTTTTTGCCCAAGGTGCGGGGAAGGCTTCTTACATCCAGGCCGAAAACCTGCGTAAGTCGAAGCGCTATCAAGAAGCCATCGACAAGTACGACGAGGCGATCAAGCTTGAGACCGGCAACTACCGTTATTACTTCTCCCGAGGCAAGTGCTACTATGCCATGAAGGAGTATGACCTCGCGCTCGCTTCCTTTGAGGAAACGGTCGAGTACAAAAAAGACTTCGTCTTTGCCTACACCCTGATCGCCAAGATCTACCGCAAGAAGGAGGACCTGCCCAATGCGATTTATTATTATGACCTTGCTTTCCAAAACGAGCAGGATCCCAAGCGCAAGGTGGGTTACAAGATGGAGGCCATCAAGCTGCTGCTGCAGCAAAACAAGACTGCCGAGGCCCAAAAGCACCTCGCAGAGGTCAAGGCTGTTGCGCCAGACAACCTCAACATCTTGTACTTTGACGCCAAGATTTCCAATCAAAACGGCGACTATGAGAATGCAAAACAAAGCATGCTCACAGCGACGAGCTCGCCATCCATGGCCACCGAGGCACCTGCCAACGCCGCCAAGTATTGGTATGAGTTGGGCTATGCCTACAACAAGATCGGCGACTACCAAAATGCCCAAAAAGCTTGGGAGAAGGCCTACTTCGGCAAGTACAAGCCGCTGATCGACCGCGAGAAGTCCATCAACAGCCCTGCCTATTTCTACCGCATGGCTGTGTCTTACTACATGATCAATGCCTATGACGAGTGCAAGCAGCAGATCGACAAGGCATTGGAGCTTCAAAACAACTTCTCGGCCGCCTACCTGCTCATGGGCAAGATGGACAAGAAGCGCGGCAACTTCACGGGTGCCGTGGAGAACTACAAGAGCGCTGCAAACTTCGAGACGGATCCTGCCAAGAAAGGCAAGCTCGAGGCGATGTTGGTGTCCTTGCAGGTTGATGCAGAAGACTTCAATGGCGCCGTCACCACCGCCAACAGTGTCCTGAGCAAGGTCCCCAACAGCCCGTCGGTCATCTATCAAAAAGCCATCGCGCAGTATCGCCTCGGCCAATACAACAGTGCCATCAGCTCCCTGGAGTCCTTGATGCCCACGACCACCGACAACCTCACCAAGGCGAAGTACAACTTCATCATCGGTATGGCTGCCCGCAATTCTGATACTGAAAAAGCAAAGGTTGCATTCAAGAATGCAATGTTTGGCCCCTATAAGCCTGCTGCCAAGAATGAGCTGGACAAGCTCATGAAAGGTTGATCCTGTTCAGGCTCGGTAAAAAAAGAAGGCGGCCCATCGGGTCGCCTTCTTTTTTTGATCGCAGATCGTACCATCCGATCAACCCTCCAGGTATTCATATTCTCCCAGCGGAGCCCTCAAGGTCAATTTCAAACTCGCCGATGGCTCCACGCGACCGATGATTTGGGCTTTGATCTTGAACGATGCGGCCATTTCGATCAAGGCGACGGCGGTCGCCTCGTCGGTGTAGGCCTCTAGCAGGTGACCCATGTTGAATACCTTGTACATCTCACGCCCGTCGGCTCCCGAGGCATCCTTGATCAGCTCAAAGAGGCGCGGGGTGTCAAAGAGATTGTCCTTGATGATGTGGCCGCCCTTGGTGAATTTCAAGACCTTGGTCTGCCCGCCGCCGGTGCAATGGATCAGCGCCTTGATCTTGCTGCGGTATTCACGCAGCATCAGATCCACGAGCGGCAGATAGGTTCTTGTGGGACTCAGCACCATTTTGCCCACGGTGAGTCCGGTCACGCTGTCCACGTCCGTGAGGCGGTGCGGACCCGTGTACACGAGCGTGCCCGGCAGCGCGGGGTCGTATGACTCTGGGTACAGGGCGGCGTAGTCGTGGTGAAACAGGTCGTGCCGTGCACTCGTGAGGCCATTGCTGCCCATGCCCGCGTTGAATTCAGTTTCATAGGTGGCTTGGCCGTCGCTGGCAAAGGCCACGATCACTTGGCCGGGCGCTATGTGGGCCTCGATGACCTCGGCGCGCAGCATGCGGCAAAACACCGTGGAGTCCACGATGAGCGAGCGCACGAGGTCGCCGACATCTGCGGTCTCACCGCCGGTCGAGCGCATGCGCACCCCATGGTCGCGCATCGTCTGCAGGAATTCCTCGGTCCCATCGATCAGGGCCGAGATGACTTCGCCGGGAACCTTGCCTTTGTTGCGACCGATGGTGCTGGACAGCAAGATGTCTTGCGTCGCGCCCACACACAGCAGGTCGTCGGTGTTCATGACGATGGCGTCCTGGGCAATGCCGCGCCATACGGAGAGGTCGCCCGTTTCCCGCCAATACATCCAGGCGAGCGAGGATTTGGTGCCGGCACCATCTGCATGCATGATGTTGCAGCTGTCGGGATCACCGGCCACGAGGTCTGGGACCACCTTGCAAAACGCATTCGGGTAGAGCCCCTTGTCGAGCTTGGCGATGGCAGCGTGCACGTCTTCCTTGGAGGATGACACCCCGCGCTGCTCGTAGCGATTGCTGTTTGGATTCATAGTGCAAAAATGCAAAGAGGGCAAACGATTACCGCCTGCCCTCTTCTATTTTCTTTCTCAGAAGTACATTTTATCGTCCGTAGTCCATGGATTGGATCCTGAACTCGGTGCGGCGGTTGAGTTGCTCCTCTTCGTCTGATTTCTCTGGGAAGAACAGCAATTGTGACTCGCCAAATCCATACCACTTGAGGCGATCACCGACGATGCCTTGTTGCATCAAATACAACACAGCAGACTTGGCGCGGCGCTCGGAAAGCTCCTTGTTGTAGTCCTCGCTGCCATTGGAGTCGGTGTGTGAGCCGATCTGGATGGCGATGTGGGGATTCTTTGAAAGCAACGCATTCAACGAGTCGAGCTCAGTCATCGCCGATGGGCGAAGGTCGGCCTTGTCAAAGTCGTAGTAGATGTTCTTGAGCACGATCGGTGCCTCGAGCACGATGCGCTCAAGCTCGATGGCCACGTTGATCTCGATGTCGTTTTTAGGATCGGTCGTCTTGGTTTCAAAGACTTCCTCGTTCACAAGGTACTCACGGGCGTTGCCGACGACTTTGTATTTCTTGTTGCACTCGAGTTCGAAGTTGTAAGCCGCGCTTTGGTCTGCCTTGAAGGTATCAAGGGGGATCAGGTCGCCTGCCACGTCATATTCGTAGAGGATCACGATCGCAAATGGCACAGGCTGCTTGGTGCGCTTGTCCATGACGGTACCGTGCACTGCAAACTCGCAGGGTGGTGCCCCGACTTTCTTGGCCCAATAGATGTCGTCACGGCCGGTACAGCCTGGACGGTTGGATGTAAAGTAGGTGGCGCTGTCGTCTTTGCTCCACACGCCGGCCAAATCATCGTAGGAAGTATTGAGGGGAGCGCCCATGTTTTCGGCATCTGCCCATGAACCCATGCCACCTGCGCTCTTGTACAAGTCAAAGCCACCAAAGCCGATGCGACCGTTGGATGCGAAGTACAAGGTGTTGCCATCGTTGCTCAAATCTGGGCTGATGTCGTCAAATGCAGTGTTGATGCGCTTGCCAGCGTTTTGTGGCTCCGACCAAGAATCGCCTTGGAATGTCGAGTACCAAACGTCCAAGCGTCCCTCGCCGCCATCGCGGTCAGAAACAAAGAACATCGTGTTGCCGTCTGCGCTCAAGTTGGGATGCACGTCATACGTAGCGACCTTCTTGATCTTGCCTTGGGAATTCACGACCACTTCCTTGGTGCCCTTGACGCCTTCGACCATCTTGGGTTTGCCCCATTTGCTGGTGCGTGAGTCATACTTGGCTTCATAAATGGTACAGCCATAACCCAACTTGCCTTGGTTACAGATCGAGTAGTACATGGTCATGCCATCTGGGGAGAAGGTGGCGTTGCCGTCGTTGTACTTCTTGTTGATCTTCTTGCCCATGTTTTCGGGGGCACCAAAGGTGGTGTCGTCCTCCATCTTGGCCATCCAGAGGTCTGAGTAGCCTTCGTTGTAAGCTTCGAAGAGATTGCCTTCCTTGATTCCCTTTTCCTTCTTTTTCTTCTTCTTGGCATTGGGCTTCATCGAGGCTGGGCGGCTGGAGGTGAGCACCATGAATTTCTCATCCTCGCCACGCTCCATTACCGATGGGAAGTTGTCGCCCATGGCAGTGTTCACGTCCAGGCAGTTGGTGCGCCACTTGGGGTCGAGCTTGCGTTGCTCATCCACAAATTTGCAACCTTCGATTTCCAGCTTGACGCGCTTGAGGTACTCGTCATTTTCCTTCCAACGCTTTTGGAATTCCTTGAACGCTGCCAAAGCATCGTTGTGACGATCCAAAACGCGCAAGGTGATGCCGTACTCAAAGTAGACGGTGTCATTTGCGTTTTTGTCGATCTCGATGGCGGTGTCAAAATAACGTGCCGCATCATCGTAGTCTTGGATAAAGTAGCTACACTTGGCGACCCTCACGGTTGCCTTGTAGTTGCTAGGATCCTTTTTCAAAACCTCAATATAGGCCTCCTTTGCCTTTGCAAAGCGCTGCGCGCGATACAAGTCGTTGGCCAACAGAAGGATTTTCTCGGGGCTTCCCTTGAACTCAGACTTGGAATCACCACCCGCATTTTGTGCAGTAGCACGCGTTGGAGCTGCAAAAACCAAGGAAAGTACAATTAGAAGTGTGCTTAAAGCAAAACGGTTCGCACCCATAATTTAATCTCGTAGTCAGGGTATAATCGCCTCAATAAGTGCTAATCAGCAAAATTTAAGCAACAAACATAGGAAATTAACACCGCACGAACAAAAGATTTAGAACAAAATTAGCCACAGCAAAAAATCTCCGATCAGAATGAAAACCGCTGAGAGCACAAATGAGGAGATGGTTGCCCGCCCGACGCCCTGTGCACCGCCGGCTGTCGAAAGGCCCATGTAGCACCCTATGAGGGCGATTAGTACTCCAAAAACGCAGGATTTCACTATGCCGCCCACCAGATCTTGCACCTCAAAGAAGGTCTGGATCGAGCCCAGGAAGGTCTGGTATGTGATGTCCAGAAAATAGCCCGATACGAGAAAGGCGCCGAGAATCGAGATCAAATTTGCAAAAATTGTGAGGATGGGCATCATGATCCCCAGGCCCAAGACCCGCGGCATGACCAAGTACCGCACAGGATCCAAGGCCATCGTGCGCAAGGCGTCTACTTGCTGGGTCACCACCATCGTGCCTATCTCGGCGGTCATCGATGCCCCGATGCGACCCGCCACCACCAGTGCCGTCAGTACCGGCCCCATCTCCATGACCGCGATGCGGGCGACTTGTCCACCGAGCACATCGAGGGAAACCATGCCCGCAAACTGATAGGCTGCCTGCCAAGCGATGATCGTGCCGGCAAAAAAGCCCACGAGGAGCACCAAGGGAACGGAATTGACGCCGACGTGGTCCAGTTGCTGTGCCAGGCGCCGGCGATCTTTGAGCGCAAAGCGTAGGTTGAGCACCATCTGGAGTGTCATGTAGCCAAATTCACCTAGCCGCGTCAGCAGATTCATGGTCCAAATCTACGAATTTGAACCTCCCGAGGGCAACGCTGTTTTCTTGGCGTTTGCAGTTAGGGGCGATCGGCAAACTGGGAGATGCGCCATAGGTTGCTGTCGCGCCATTGCACATTCACAAAGGTCATGCTTGCCGACGAGGTCGCGAGGTGGTCGGCCTGGTTGTGGAGAAAGGTTCCCCCAAATATGCCGACGTCCTCACTCTCCATGACATTGAAAAAATAGCTGGCCGTCGAGTCCGGTGGGCTGCTATTGCTCAAGAAACCGCAACGATGAAACTGCACGCTGTTGCTGGCCATGATTTCGAAGGGTCTTGCGCCGATGTTTCCGCCAAATGTACACCTCGCAAACAGAACAAATTTGCTGTCCACAACCTTTGCGATCGACGATTGTGCAGCCGACACGGCGACTTGCTCGCAACGCACATGTACACAATGCTCCAAGTCCAATCCATCCAGGCGTTTGCTGGACAGATCGACTTGGCTCAATGAGACGTTGGTGCAATGCGACAATTTCAGGGGGCCTCCCTCGCAACCGGGATTGATCGGTGGTCGGGAAAAGCGCAGATTTTGGATCGTAACCTGGTCGCAATCGTCCAGCACCAATACGAATCCATAGTTGGTGTCGGAGCTCAGGATGGCCTTGCTACGCTTGGCTGAGCGAATGGTAAGGCCATGCACGCCGGTCACGTGCAACTCGCATTTTGAAAAGCCGGTTTCCCAATGGTGATGAGGCCCTCTTGCCGTATCGGCCGAAGTGAGTTCATAGCGCCCCGGCTGCAACAAAATCTCGCGGTCGTCACCGATAGCTGCAATGAGTTGCTGCACGGTCCCCACCGAAATCGTTTGTCGCGCTGGCACCATACCGAAAAGTAAACTCAAGAAGACATAGATTGCTTGATGTTTCATCATGAATTGTTGTTGGCCGCACTTCCAATTGGCTATCCAACAAAAATCGATCAAGTTGCCCAATGATACAAGACCTCCCGAAATGAAACGGTTGGTAAGACGACGCAAGTTTGAATCTGCCGTCCGCCAGATGGAAATTTGAGCCTTACGGGTGACATTCATCCCTGCATGCAGCAAAAAACACCCGGGTCCAACCTTGCAGCTGAACCCGGGCAACCCATTACAAAACAAACCTCAAACCTTAAATTCTTTACAACGCTATGGAATTCCTATGCTCAGTTGATGCTGATCTCGCGGGTTGGCTTTTCGAGGGCCTCTTCGCGCTTGGGCAGGCTCAGGTGGAGCACGCCGCCTTCATACTTGGCGTCGATTTTCTCTTGATCGATGGTCTTGGGCAGTTGGAAGCTGCGCTCGAAGGTGCTGTAGTTGAATTCGCGGCGAACGAAATTGTCTTCCACTTGCTCCTCTGACTTTGTCTTTTCGACCTTGATCGTGAGGATGTCCTTGTCCAAGGCGATCTTGAAGTCGCTTTTCTCAAGGCCGGGTGCAGCCACCTCGATACGGAAGCCGGTTGCGGTCTCGGCTACGTTCACCGCAGGAACCGTGCTGCTGACTCGGTCTTGAAAACCTGGGCGCAAGAAGTCGCCACCGAAGAAACCGTCAAAAAAATTGCCCGCAGGGCGCTTGTGCATGAAATGTGGTACTTTAACGAGTGTCATATTCAATTCTAATTTTTAATGTTTTTGATAAGAGTGATAGACGATCATCCCCTTTCAACTCTTGTGCCAATGGGTTTTGGCATCAATCATCTGCCATATTGGCATTAAATTCTTTATGTATGGTGCCACATTGTCTTTTTTGTTTTTAATTTCTGCCATTTTGGCGCTTCTTGTTCGCTGGGAAATGAAATCCCGGCCCAGAAATGGCTTCTGAGGTCATGAAGCCATCCAGTCAGAAATAAAAATGCTGCCGTTTTAGAGAATCGCCTTCCCGATCAAAGCCGCCGAACCCTTGCTCACCCCGGCCTGGCCTGCAAATTCCGCCCATCGTGCGACAGCGGCCTCCACTTCGTCCACGATCGCCGCGCGCTGCTTGATCGCAAAGCGCTCGCCCAGCGACAGCAATTGCTTGCGCGAGGGCGCCCGTCCCTCACCCATCACGGTCGTGCTATGCTCGCCAGCCGGCCCCCCCGAAAAGGTCAGGTCATAGGCCGGCGAAAATCGCCATTCGCCCTGCCGATCCATGAGGAAGGAGAAATTCTTGCCGTGGTCGTCGCGGTTGTGTGCCAATACATTGAAGGCTGCAAGCCGGAAAATCTTGGTTGCCGTGCGCATGTCGTTGTCGAGGCGCAGGCCGAGGCGCATCAAAATCTCATAGTCAAGGCTGTGCAAGCTGTAGTCGGCATGGAGCAGCCCGGCGGCGGTGTGCATATGCAGTCGGCGGTCGCCCTCGCGGTCGAAGCGCTTCGTGCCAAAATACATGCGCCCTCGGTCGCCTTGGAAGAGGCGGGTTTCGGTCTTCTCGAG
>JANMIM010000727.1:0-1741 GCA_031375795.1 Bacteroidota bacterium | reverse complement strand
CGGTAGCCGTCACTCAGCTGGCGAAAGTCGAGGCGATGCTTTACACCCTTTTCGTCGATAAACGTCCCAAAAAGACCATCGTCTTTAAAACTGTAACTGATGTCATGCCACGTTGGTACCATTTCAGCGATGGTGGCCTTCAAAGAGGCCAATAGAGCTTTGTCAAAAGCTTGATCAAATTGCATGACTTCCCATTCATAGGCCCGAAACCAGCCCAAAAACACGTTGGGGCTTACATTCGGTGAAAGGCATTCTCTGTATCCCCTATCAAATCCTTCTGTATCCTTACGGCTCCAATCCGGCGTACTCGTTGACTTTCCCCACAGCCTTCCAGTTCCATAATAGGCCAACAAAGGAAACATTACACCTGATCGCGATCGGCTCTCCATTGCAAGCTCTAGGCCGTAAGCCGCGAAAAACCTTTCGGGATGAATCCAATCTGGAGAATCCGCCAATCTCTCTACTTGTGGGTTCAGGGTGCGGCCATCTGCAAGCGTGATTGAAAGTCCTGTTCGGAATGGCAGTTGTAAGCGACTTTCGTTATCAATTTGCAAAGTCCGAACATCTTCATCTTGTCCGACGATGCGATCCTCTTTGATCAGCCCAAATAGGTTTAACACCCGCGCCACAGCATCCAAAACACTCGTCTTCCCGCTCCCATTGTCCCCCACCAACACCGAAAACCGCTCCGGAAACGGAATCGTCACGTCTTCAAATCGCCTAAAATTCTGTAGCCTCAGCTCGTGGATACGCATAGTGAAATCAATAACTCTACAAATATAAGAGTTTTGGAAGATAGGTGTGTTGGCCCTTTTTCGCATCTTCCGCCGGGCGGCGGCCGTTTGGTCGATAGCCGTATGCGAGGATCGGGACCAGCTCACCAAGCCCCCAAAAATAATTTTCACTAAACACTTGCAACTTACTGAACACTGTTCATAGATTTGCACAGAAGAAATTCACAATGGGAATCGAAGACAGAAAACAACGGGAACGAGAGGAGATGCAGGCGCTCATCCTCGATGCGGCGAAGTCGCTCTTTGTCGAGCGTGGCTTTGAGGCTACCTCCATGCGGGCGATTGCCGAGAAGATCGAATATAGCCCTGCGACCATCTACCTGTATTACAAAGACAAGGATGCCCTCATCCAAGACCTCCATACCGAGGGCTTCATACGGATGAACAAGGACATGGGCGTGTTGCGATTGGTGCGCGATCCCTTGGAGCGCTTGATCGCCATGGGACGCGCTTATGTGCAATTTTCGCTCGAAAACCCCGATTATTATGAGCTGATGTTCATTATGCACAAGCCCATCCAAGGTATTGAGAAGCCCGAGGATTGGAAGATGGGTGCGCTCACATTTGAAAGCTTGATCGAGGTCGTCAAGGAATGCCAAGCCCAAGGCCGATTCCAAGGCAAGGAACCTTTGCAACTCAGCTTCCTGATCTGGAGCTGCGTCCACGGCATCTGTGCCCTCAAGTGCTGCCGCCGCATCGACATCATCCAAGAAATCCCCCATGAACTGCTCATCAAAGATGCGTTGGATTATTTCAGCGACTTCTTGACCCGACTCTGATATTTTTTTGAACGTGTACTAAACAGTGTTCAGTATGTTAACCCTATTCACGAAATTAATTCAAAAAGGTCTCGGTCGAGCACTTGCTCGTCTCAGCCTAAACGCCGTGCAGAAAAGCACAGGCAGGTACGCCAAAACCTCTCTCGCTCTCGCACTCACTCTCCCACT
>JANMIM010000718.1:0-3623 GCA_031375795.1 Bacteroidota bacterium | reverse complement strand
CTCAGCAACATGCCGCCCCAAAAAAGGGCCATGCCCCAAACCGGATAGATGAATTGCAGCACAAAGCCGATCAGCAGTCCGGCTCCCCAGACATACTGAGCCCAGATCGGGAGGCCGAGGCGTGGCAGTTGCCAGTCGACCTGCGCCTGCAGGTCGCGCATCGCTTGTTTGCGCAAATTGGCTGGGACGAGGTCGGCCATCGCAGCCTCATCGCCGATTCCGGCTTCGTCAATGTGCAGGATTGCGGCAAGTGCTTGCCGCACCTCGGTTCCGATCACCAATCGACCCGCCTTCCCAGGGTCAGGCGCACGTTTGGCAAATTCCGCACACAAGGCCTCCGTATCCACTTCCCCCACGCGAGCTTCGTCACCCATCGCCACACCAAAGGCATCCTCCAGTTCATGAAGGGCCTCGTTCCAATCCTTGACAGCGACACGCAAGCTCGGCCTCATGCCCAAAGATAAGGCACCCGATCGAATGTGCCAGCCGCGCGGCGACCACGCATCAAATTTCTCATTCACCCAAACGCGCCGCCTACAAAACAAAACACCGCCGTCGGCGGTGCTTTGCGTCGACCCAAAGGATCGACTTACTTGCAATGAACGGGGAATCTTTTTTGAGTTGAGAGTTGAGAGTGCAGAGATGAGAGTTGCGGGGATCGGGACGATCGGGATTAGAGATGAAAGATGAAAGATGAAGGATGAAAGATGAAAATTCAGCGTTCCCCGATCTTTGGATCGCGACAGGCAGAGTTCGGAGTAGAGCCTCACGAGTGTGACAAGATGCCCCAAATCGTCACAAAACTCAGCGGCAAATCTCCTACAACTCCGCTACCTGCTACCTCCTCACATCATCCCCGTCAGCGCAATGCCAAAGTTGATGTTGTTGAAACCCGGGCCTTGACCGCCGCGGAAAAGCGGGCTCAGGGTGTAGGTGCTGTAGAGTTCCAGGTTGCCAAAGCCGATGCGGGCGGTGAGGCCATAGCGAAATGGTTCGAGGTTGAAGTCGTCCTTGAGGATGACCTTGCCGCGTTCCTCGCTCTTTTGCTTGGTGTTGGCACCCAATAGGAGGCCTGCAAATCCGCCAACTGCTACATGGAAGTTGCGCTTGGGGTTGCCAGGGCTGGTCTGGAAGCTGAGCAGCAGCGGAATCTGGCCGTACCAAGTGTTGAGTTTATTCTTCTTGAGGCTCACCGAATCAGGGACCATGGTCACCGTCGGCTGGCCGGGAAGCATCGTGTAGTTGTTGCGAAACTGGTACTTGTTGTTGTCAAAGGTGATGGCGGTCAGGAGGCTTACATGTCCTTTGAACATGTTGAAGTGCGTGGGCAGTAAATGGAGGGCCACGTTGGTGGAGCGCAGGGGCTCGATCTCGAAATTGTTCAGGCTCGCTGGCAAATTGAAGCCGTTGTTGATCATGAGCCAGTTGGCACCGAGGTCCAGGCCGAGGAGGTTCACCTCGACGGGCTTCACGCGGTTGCTGTCGGTGTCGTTGTCGCCGTCCTCGGCATCGCCCCAATCTTGGTCGGCGACCTGCCGGGTATTGACCTGCACGTCCTTTTTGCCGGTGGTGCTGTCGATGGTGATCGTGATCACCTTGTTGCCGACGATCACCTCGGTGGTGTCAGAGAGATTGTTGGCGTCGCTGGACTGGGCCTGCAAGCGGGTGCCGACCAAGGCTACGAGGGCCATGAGTGACAATTTGAGCAGGGAGATGCGGAGTGATGATATATACGTTTTCATTGGATTCAATTTTTGACAGTTCTTACTTTCTTGATTTTGAAAAGGCCGAAATCGGCGTTGAAGGCGATGAGTTTCTGGTCATCTTGGACATGTTCCTTGTAGCTGGCATTGAGACCGAGGAAGCTGTTGGCACCAATGGTGATGGCTCCCAGGATGGCGCCGGACTTCTTTCTCAGATTCTCCTTGGTGAGGTCCTCGAGCGCAGGCACTTTGTAGCTGCGCTTGCTGCTGGCACTGGCGATGGCTGTCTCGGTGCGTATGGAGGGGCTTTGGTCGACTGGATTTTGCCTTGGCTTGACATCAGGGATCAAGGGGGAAGGCATTTCCGGCAGCTTGGGCGCCTCGTTGTGCACGATGACCTCGTGTTTTTCCTCGGGCAGGGGCATCAGGTTCGGCTGGATTTTCAAGGAATCCTTGGGCTGAGCCTTGTGTAGAGGAGCAATGGCCAGGTGCTGGTCTTGGCGACCGGGTTGCGGGCTGGGCGATTGCTGCTCGACAGGTTGGCCGTCGGCAAGGAAAGTTCCTTTTTTGCCTTCGCGGTCGAGCGGCTCGATCACGATGTGCTTGATGCGGCTGCGCTCATGCAGCGCCATGCCATTGGAGGTTGCGGGTTGCGTGGGGTAGAGGAAATAGAATCCCAGGCCGACCATACAAAGCAAGGCCACGGCTGCCGCCACACGCATGGGCATCTGGTAGTCGCGTGGTGGCCTGATCACGCCGACCTCGCTGCGCACCCCTGCCCATACCTTGCCCGAGGGTTCGTCCTCGAGATTCCCCAGCTTGGCCTTGATGGCCTCGTCAAATCTGTTGTGCAGCTCCATAATTTTCTCGCTTCATTACCTGGATGTTCTCTTGCAGCGTCTGCCGCGCTCTCGCAAATTGTGACTTGGACGTGCCCTCTGAGATGTTGAGTTGGTCTGCGATCTCCTTGTGGGAAAATCCCTCGATCGCAAAAAGGTTGAAAACGGTGCGGTAGCCGACCGGCAGCGCCTGCACCAAGGTCAGGATTTCCTGCTCAGACATGCTCGAAACCACGTCCCATCCCGCATCGACATGCACTGCTTGCTCGATGTCCACGACCGGATACATCGTCGACTTCTTGCGCAGCAACTCCAAGGCGGTATTGACCATGACCCTGCGAATCCAACCTTCCAAAGAACCCTTTCCTTGAAAACTGCCGATGTTCTTGAGCACCTTCACAAAGCCATCTTGCAAGATGTCCTCGGCAGTTTCGCGGTTGGGGGCATAGCGCAGACATACACCAAACATTTTCCGGTAATATTTTGTGTACAAAGCCTCCTGGTGTTGCGCCTGTCCCTTGATACAGCCACGCACCATCAACTCTTCCTCACTATGTGCCCCAAATATTCCCATTGGACTTATCCAAATACGACTCTAAGATGGTGGGGAATACTGTTTCGTTGCATGTCCATCGACAATTTGTGCAACATTTTTATAAATGCCTGCCAATCAGCAGTTTATTTATCTTTTGTTTCGTTGGTTGGTGAATCCAAGCTGCGGCGAATGGTCGGCTTGTGGGCATGGGGACCCACTGAAACCCAAACGCCCATATTTTATTTACACAAGGCAAATCTGGCTCGACACGAGGCAAGGTTTCGTTCGAAGGCGAACGTCAATGGACGCGGATGCTGGTTTGGGATTGATTTTTGCCTAATTTGGCCCTGAGAATTGGTTGTGGATCGTCGACAGATGAGACTATTTGGGAAAAAAAGCATGCTGTTTTTGCTGTTGATCGGGCTCGTGGGCGTGGTCAATGGGCAATCTTTGACGGCGCGCGACTATTTCCTGCTGGGTTCGGCCAAGTACAAGTGCCGTGCCTGCGACAAGGCCATCGAGGAATTTGACAAGGCGCTGGCGCTG
>JANMIM010000717.1:0-4657 GCA_031375795.1 Bacteroidota bacterium | reverse complement strand
ACATCGCCTTGCCCGGCTTTGGTTTCTCGGTGAATGCAGGTCCTGTGCAGCTTTATGCCGTGACCGACAACGTGTTGGCGGCGTTTGCTCCGCAGTCTGTGCGCACGGGACACGTGCATGCAGGTATCAACCTGACCTTTGGCCGTGAGCAAAAAGACCGGGACAAAGACGGCATCATCGACAAAGAGGACGCTTGCCCAGATGATTTTGGTTTGGCCGAGTTCCAAGGCTGTCCTGACCGCGACGGTGACAAGATCATTGACAAAAACGACGTGTGCCCAGACGTGCCAGGCTTGGCTGCCTTCAGCGGCTGCCCAGATACCGACCTCGACGGCATCGTGGACTCCTTGGATGCCTGCGTGGACGTGAAAGGCTTGGCTGAATTCCAAGGCTGCCCAGACCGCGACGGTGACAAGGTGCAAGACAGCAAAGACGCTTGCCCAGATGAGCCCGGCCCGATTGCCACCAACGGTTGCCCAGACCGCGACCGCGACGGCATCTTGGATAGCCAAGACCTCTGCCCCGACAAGCCAGGCGATGCTGAGCACAAAGGTTGCCCAGACACCGACGGCGACGGTACTTACGACAACGAAGACAAGTGCGTGGACGACTTCGGACCCAAAGACAACTTCGGCTGTCCTTACGGTGACCTTGACAAAGACGGCATCTTCGACAAGGAAGACCGCTGCGTCGACACCCCTGGACCCAAAGAAAACCAAGGCTGTCCTTACGGTGACCTCGACGGCGACAGCGTGACCGACAACGTCGACGACTGCCCCAACACGCCTGGACCAGTCGACAACAAAGGCTGTCCCAAGCTCACCGTCGAAGAGCAAAAGGTCCTCGACCTGGCCTTCAGCAACCTCGAGTTTGAATCCGCCAAAGCCATCATCCGTTCGACCTCACTCGACGAGTTGGATTCCTTGGCCCAACTCTTGATCGCTCGCCCAGATTGGAAACTCAACATTGCCGGCCACACCGACAACGTGGGCAATCCTGCCAGCAACATGACGCTGTCCAAGAACCGCGCCAACGCTGTGAAGAACTACCTGAACAGCCGCGGTGTCGCAGCCGAGCGCTTTGTCGTCGAATGGTTTGGCCAGACCAAGCCACTCGTGCCCAACACGACTGCTGCCAACAAGCAGAAAAACAGGCGTGTGGAGATGAAGGTCTTGTTTGAATAAGACTGGATTCTAACGAATCATGAATGTAAAAAGGGGCTGGCTCATCATGAGTCAGCCCTTTTTTCAGTGAATAATGCCTGCAATGGCAAACCATTGGTTGATTAGCGAGTTGATGAAAACACCGGAAAATGCAGCCGAAATCAACTCTTTACTGGGAGCTGAGTCGTGCCTGGCTTCGCGGAGTTTAGGTTGTTTCATTTTGAATCTATGTATTGGTTGTTGCTTAGCCTTCCCTTTGTCATGAGTCCAGCGGCGATCTGGCTCTACATCCGCTTCAATCCCCAATTTGGCGGTCGGCTCAGGCAGCAGGATGTGGAGGCATTTGCACGCTCCAAGCACTGGGACGGCAAGGTTTTCAACAACCTGGCCGAGACGCGCATGGACATGAGCCTCTCAAAGATTCCCCAGATGATTGCCGAACGCATGCGTGGTGGCAAGGTGCGGCGCCCTGCAAAGTTGATCCCGATCTTGCCTTTGAACCAGGAGCGTTTCCTCGCCGATCCACAACTGCCGAAATTTGTCTGGTATGGCCACTCCGTACTGCTGCTGCAAGTCGGTGGGAAAAATTTCCTCATCGATCCCATGCTGGGGGACAACACGACGCCGGTCGGGCCATTTACCTCCAAGCGATTCAGTGAAAAGTCGCTGGAGGTGATCGCCCAATTGCCCCCGATCGATGCGATCTTGCTCACCCACGACCACTATGACCACTTGGATTACAGCAGCATACAGCTGCTGCGAGCCAAATGCACGACTTGGTGGGTGGCATTGGGAGTGAAGCGGCATCTGGAGCGCTGGGGAATCGACGCTGGGCAAGTCAAGGAATTTGACTGGTGGGAGACTGCCGAATTCGAAGGCGTACAGATCACATTTACGCCATCGCGGCACTTCTCGGGCCGCGGGTTGAGTGATCGATTCAAGTCGCTCTGGGGCGGTTGGGTATTTTCGCACGGGGCACATAGGATCTACTGGAGCGGCGACGGGGGCGAAGGGGCGCATTTCAAGGAGGTTGGTGATCGATTGGGGCCATTTGACTGGGCATTTCTGGAGTGCGGGCAGTACAATCCAAACTGGCATGCGATCCACATGTACCCGGAGGAATGCGTGCAGGCGGGCCAGGATGCTCGTGCAAGGTGGAGCGTCCCGGTGCATTGGGGCGGATTTGAGCTGTCGATGCATCCATGGAAGGAGCCGGTGGAGCGCTTTGCGGCCGCTGCGCAAGCCAGTGGATTGGGGATCTGCACGCCAGAGATCGGCAGGGTGATGGTGATGGGCGAGGAGTCGGAGACCACGGCGTGGTGGACGGAACTGGACTGACGGCTTGCGACTTTTTGTCGAATTTTGACATTGCATCGCTCCGAATTCCGTAACTTGATGTTTGGAAAACCATCCGCATCACATTTATGGCAAAAAATAGCTTTAGATTCCCCTTGCTGCTTGTATTTTTCACGTGCTTGGCTTGGCAACATGGCTGGGGGCAAGATGGTATGAGAGGCAATGATGGGTCGAGGGGGAATGATGGGTCGAGAGACCGTGAGGAGGAGTATGCCAAGTTGCCCTATCTCCCAAATGCCTACAACAACCAAAAAACCACTCCCGGCTACCGGCAGTTGCTGCACGGTGCTTCCAAGGTGCAGAGCACCTCGATCATGACCACCCAGGTCAACGTGAACGGTGCCCAACAAAACTTTGTCGGCGACGCTGCCAACGAGCCGAGCATCACCATCAATCCACTGAATCCGTTGGAGATGGCGATCGGGTGGCGGCAATTTGACAACGTGGCCAGCGATTTCAGGCAGGCCGGCTGGGCCTTCACGACCGACGGCGGCCTCACCTGGAATTTCAACGGCCCCATCGACCCCGGAGTCTTTCACTCAGATCCTGTTTTGGATTATGACCAAGACGGTCAATTCTACTACAATAGCCTGAAATTGGATGGCTTTGGCAATTATTCCTGCAACGTTTACCGGAGCTCCAACGGCGGCAGCTCTTGGGATGGCGGCGTGTACATCGCCGGCGGAGACAAGCAATGGATGGCGATCGACCGCACCACCGGGATCGGATCCAAAAACATCTATTCCGTCTGGTCTGCTTTTGCCAGCGCTTGCACGCCGGGCTCGTTCACCCGCTCCACCGACGGCGGCAACACCTACGAGAGCTGCAGCGAGGTTTACAGCGATCCGATATGGTCCACGATGGCGGTCGGCAACAATGGCGAGCTCTATATCGGTGGCGCCAATGCCAACACCTATCAATACACCTTTTCAGTATCCACAGACGCCCAAATACCTGGGTCCCCGATCAACTGGAATGCCATCACCGTGGACTTGGGTGGCAACTTGACTGGATGGACAGCCATCAACCCCGTGGGATTGCTCGGTCAAGCCAATATCGATGTCGATCGGTCCAATGGCCCCGGTCGCGACAATATCTATGCATTGGCCTCGGTGCAGCAACCAGCCAGCACCGACCCCGCCGACGTCATGTTTTCGCGCAGCACCGACGGTGGCCAGACTTGGAGCATGGCCCATCGCGTCAATGATGACGCATCCATCACCAACTACCAATGGATGGGCACCATGTCTGTGGCCCCCAATGGCCGCATCGACGCCATCTGGCTAGACACCCGCGATGCCATCTCGCCGGCTGATGCCTCGGCCCTCTATTATTCCTACTCGATCGACCAAGGCGTGACCTGGTCTGCCAACGAAAAATTGTCCAATTCATTTGACCCACACGTCGGCTACCCTGTACAGCAAAAAATGGGCGACTACTTCGACATGATCTCCGACAACACCGGCGCCCACCTCTCCTGGGCGGGTACGCTCAACGGGGAGCAGGACGTGTATTACAGCCACATCGTGCCCAACGTGGTGGTGGGCAGCAGAGCCCCCATCAGTTTGCCGACGGTCGTGGTTTCACCCAATCCCAGCCAAGGCAAGTTTGACATAAGGGCCATCGAGCAGCCGGTAACGATCCATGTGGTGAATGTCCTCGGCGAAACCGTGCATTCGTCTACCGCCTTCTTGATGACCCAGGAGATTGATATTTCTGTCGAGCCCGCAGGGATCTACTTCCTGCGTTGGGAGCAAAAGGACGGCCTCAAGGACGTGGTGAAGCTCATCAAGCAATAGGGTCCCGGGAAATTATTCTATGCGCATTTCACCCGCAAAGCTCTATTTCGGCTGCCGTGCATTTCCTATCTTTACGGTTCAATGATCTCGCATCGTTGATCGGCAAAATGATCCCTTCGCGCTACATCTTTCCCTCGCCTGGCTTCAAACATTATTGGTATGAAGGCCATGGCAAAGTGATGCTGGGGCAGATGTCGCGGGTCCCGGAACCCAAAGACATCGATTTGGAGGTTCCCAAACTCTTTGAAACGGATTCCTTGGCGGATGCCGTCATCAACGAGGTCTATTTCGGGCAGGGTTTTCAGCTGGCCTCTGCCCTTGTGGAGGCCGTCTTGGAAA
>JANMIM010000693.1:0-1537 GCA_031375795.1 Bacteroidota bacterium | reverse complement strand
GCCGTCTGGACGCCCGTGCAGCCGGCCTACCATTGGGTCTTCAGTTGGGACGGACACAACCCATTTTGGGGAGGTCGCACCACCAACTATGGCCCTTTGTATCCCGGCGGATTGGTGGGTCAAATCCATACCGATGGCCAGATTTGGGCGACGTGCTTGATGAAAATATATGATGCGATCGGCCGCAACAAGACCGACAGGGCATTCCTGCAAGGCATGATGCTCACCAACGGCACGACCAATCAGCAGGACGCAGCCATCGCCTTCAGGCAGGCCGGCATCAACATGGGCTACACCAACGCCGAGCTCACACAGATTACGAACTTCTTTACGGGCTGCGGGTATATTATGCCTCCGCTGCCCGTGCCGGTCATCTATGGCAGCTTCACGGGTGAGCGCATCAATACGCAATATGTCAATGTGAAGTGGGAGACGGCGTCTGAATCGGGGAGCAAAGGCTTTGATGTACAGCGTCGTTTGTCGTCTGAGGCCGAGTTCAGCAATGTCGGTTTTGTGCGCAGCAATGGCACGACCGACCAAACATCCGCCTATGCCTTCCAGGACATCAATCCATCCAATGAAGTAAGCTATTACCGCTTGCAGCAGCTGGATTTGAATGGCGACAGCCATCTCTCGGAGATCCTGACCGTAGCAGGCGCAGGCCATGCAGGATTTGCCTTTGGCATCCGTCCCAACCCAGCCAATGAGTATCTGGAGGCTGTCGTGGTTGGCGCCCCCTCCAACGATGCCGCGATGCAATACCGCATCCTGGACCTCACGGGCAGGCAGGTGGCGCAGGGCGACGTGCAGCAAAGCACGGTGATGAAAATCCCTGGCATCGAATCGCTTACACCCGGAGTGTACCTCTTGGAATTGTCCATCGACGGGCAAACGGCAGTGCAGAAATTCGTGAAGGAATAAGCACAACTTCCGTCGCAGTTTCCTTGATTTCCCTAACTTCGCCCCATGGAGCTCAATTTCAAATCCTTTGGGTCGGGGCCGGCATTGATCATTTTGCACGGCCTCTTTGGCTCGCTCGACAATTGGCAGGGACTCGCGAAGCAGTATGCGGAGCATTTCAGCGTCTTCATTGTCGACCAGCGCAACCATGGGAAATCCCCGCATTCGTCCGAGCCCTTCACTTATGATCAATTGGCGGAGGACTTGCGGGAATTCATGGAGCAGCAAGGCATGTACACGGCCAATCTCATCGGGCACTCGATGGGTGGCAAGACCGTGATGCAGTTTGCGGTGGAGCACGAGTACATGGTGGAGAAGATGATCGTCGCCGACATGGGCATCGCCGCCAACGATTTCCGCCATACGGAGATCATCGATGCGCTCTATGCCTTTCCATTTGCAGAGATCACGGAGCGCAAAGTCGCAGACGAATGGCTCGCAGCAAGGATTCCTGATTATGGTGTGCGGCAATTCCTGCTCAAGAACCTAGATCGACGCCCCGACAAGGGATTTGAATGGAAATTCAACCTCGAGGTGCTGCACCGGGATTACCGCAATATATTGGCTGAGATTGCAT
>JANMIM010000642.1:0-1628 GCA_031375795.1 Bacteroidota bacterium | reverse complement strand
CCTTGTCACCTGCCATGTAGTAGGCGATGCCGGTCATGTACATGCAATAGCTGCTCAGGTCATTGTTGGGGCGCTGGGTGGCGAGGTCGTAGGTCATCGCCGCGTCCTGGTAATTTTTGGTGTTGTAGTATTTCTTGGCGAGCGACACCAGCTCCACCGCACGTTCGTCGGTGCCGGGCTGCGCCCATAGCGGTGTTGCGGCCATGATTGCCAACCCAAAAAAGACCCCCAGAATGCGTTTCATTGTTGTTGTCATTCCCATTCAATCGTTGCAGGTGGTTTGGAACTGATGTCATAGACGACCCTGTTCACGCCCTTGACATTGTTGATGATCAAATTGCTCACTTTGGCGAGGAATTCATAGGGCAGGCGGCCCCAGTCGGCAGTCATGCCATCGACGCTCGTGACCGTGCGCAGCGCCACGACGTTTTCATACGTGCGTTCGTCGCCCATCACGCCTACCGCAAAGACCGGAAGCAAGACCGCAAATGCCTGCCAAGTGGTATCGTAGAGGCCGTCTTTCTTGAGTTCGGAAATGAAGATGTGGTCCACTTCCTGCAACACCTTGATCTTCTCGTCGGTGATGTCTGAAATGATGCGAATCGCCAAGCCGGGCCCAGGAAAGGGGTGGCGGCCGATGAATTCCTTGGCCAGGCCCATGTCCAGGCCCACCTTGCGCACCTCGTCCTTGAACAAGTAGCGCAGCGGCTCCACGACCCCCAGGTGCAACGACGCAGGCAAGCCACCGACATTGTGGTGGGACTTGATCGTCGCCGAGGGTCCCTTGACAGAGACGCTTTCGATCACATCGGGGTAGATGGTGCCTTGTGCCAGATAAGTCACGCCTTCGATTTTTTTGGCTTCCTCTTGAAACACCTCTACAAAAACCCTGCCGATGATTTTGCGCTTGGTCTCGGGATCGCTGACACCCGCCAATGCGTCGAGAAATCGACGCTTTGCATCGACGGCGATCACATTGAGGCCGAGCTGCTCGTATTGCTTCTGCACTTCCACAAATTCATTTTTGCGCAGCAGGCCGTTGTCCACAAAGATGCAATACAGGTCCTTGCCGATCGCGCGGTCGATGAGCGAAGCCGCCACCGTACTGTCCACGCCGCCAGACAATCCGCAGATCACCTTGGTGCCCGCCAATTGCGCCTTGAGCTCAGCGACCGTGGAGGCGATGAAGTGGGCCGGGGTCCAGTCGCCCTGCAGACCACATATATGATATAGGAAATTGCGGAGGATCGTCGCGCCGTCTGTGGAGTGGGTCACCTCGGGGTGAAACTGCACCGCATAGACCTGCATGCTTGTATTTTGGAAGGCGGCGTTTTTCACCGACTCCGTGCTCGCGATCAATTCATAACCTTCGGGCAGCTGGGTGATGGAGTCACCATGGCTCATCCACACGCTTGAATCGGCCGTCACGTCCTTGAGCAGGGGGGAGGGGGCGACCGCTTGCAGCTGCGCGCGCCCATATTCACGCGTGCCCGCGCTCTCGACCTTGCCCTTGTAATTGTGCGAGATCAGCTGCGCACCGTAGCAAACACCCAAGACGGGCACTTTTCCCAAGATCGAGGGCAAATCCACGCTCGGCGCATCGTCGGCATAGACCGATGCCGGACTGC